>SIAG01000172.1 GCA_009691925.1 Planctomycetaceae bacterium | reverse complement strand
CTACAACACGCTCGTCACCGCCCCGGGGATCTCGGGGCTGCTGAAGTGGGGGATGGGGTTCGCGGCGGGCCGGTCGCTGCCTCGCGTCCATGGCACGACGCTCTCCCGCTGGATGCGGAGCCGACCACGGCGTCCCGGCAAGCTCGGTCGCGTTCACCTCTTCTGCGATGAGTTCACCGACACCCTCGATGCGCCGGTCGGCATCAGCGCCGTCGAGCTCCTCGAGCGGCTCGGCTACGAGGTGGTGATCCCCGACCATGTCGCCAGTGGCCGGCCGCAGATCTCGAAGGGGCTGCTCCGTGAGGCCCGGGGCCTGGCGATCGAGAACGTCCGCCGGCTCGATTGCGTGATCACCGACGAGGCGCCGCTGGTGGGGATCGAGCCGTCGGCGATCCTGGGCTTCCGCGATGAGGTGCCCGATCTCGTGCCGCGCGACATGATTCCCGCCGCGCGACGGCTGGCCGGGAGGGCGCTGCTGATTGATGAGCTCCTCGCCCGGGAGGCCGCAGCCGGGCGGATCGGCCCGGATTCCTTCACCGACCAGCCGCGTACGATCCGCCTCCATGGGCACTGCCATCAAAAGGCGCTGGCCTCGATCCAGCCGACGGTGGCGGCCCTGTCGATTCCGCGAAACTATGCTGTCGAGGCGATCCCCAGCGGCTGCTGTGGCATGGCCGGATCGTTCGGCTACGAGCGCGAGCACTTCGACGTCTCGATGCAGATCGGGGAGCTCGTTCTCTTCCCGGCGGTGCGGGCCGCCGCGGCCGACGTGTTGATCGCCGCCCCGGGGACGAGCTGCCGGCACCAGATCAAGGATGGCACCGGCCGCACCGCCCTCCATCCGGTGGAGATCCTTCATGCGGCGCTGCGGCCTTCTGAGTGATCGACCGGCGCGGGGCTGGTACGATGCCGACCCGATCGGGGTACGATCGGGACGCCACCGCTTCCCGCCGCGTCCATTGCTCCGTGAACGTCAGCTGCGACAGCCTCCGCCGCGAGAGAGATCGGGACGATGAAACCGCCTCCACGCCGACCGGTTGTCCTCGTGTTCGCAGCGTACTACCGGCCTGCGTTCCGCTCCGGTGGTCCGTTGCGGACGTTGCTGAATATGGTCGACCAACTCGGTGACGAGGTCGACTTCCGGATCTTCACCCGCAACCACGACCTGGGATCGCGGGAGCCGCTCGCCGGGGTGCCTCTGGGGCGATGGTGCGATGTCGACGGGACGCCGGTGTTCTACGGATCCTCCTCCGACCGCAGCCTGTCAACGCTGGCCCGCCTCATCCGGGATGTCGGGCCCGATACGGTCTATCTCAACAGCTTTCTCGACCCATCGTTCTCGATCCTGCCGCTGGTCGTGCGCCGGCTCGGCTGGACGGCCCCTGGGATCCGCTGGGTGCTCGCGCCGCGTGGCGAGTTCGCCCCGAGCGCCCTGCGGATCAAGGCACCGAAGAAGCGGTTGTTCCGCTCTGCCGCGCGGCTCACCGGTCTTCATGCGGGGCTGACCTGGCAGGCGTCGAGCGACTTCGAGCGGGACGACATCCGTCGTGCCATGGGGGGCATCGCCGCCGACATCCGCGTCGCCACCGATCTCACCGAGCGGCTGGCCGACATGCCCCCGCCAGCGACGCCCCGGCCGGAGGGGCCGCTGCGGGTCTGCCTGCTGTCGCGGATCAGTCCGATGAAGAACGTGCGCTACGCGATCGAGGTCGTTCTGAAGCTCCGCGTTCCGGTGGAGTTTTCGATCTATGGCCCGATCGAAGACCGGGCCTACTGGGAGACCTGCCAGCCGTTGATCGCGGCAACGCCGGCCGGTTGCCGGATCGCATGGAAGGGGGAGGTTTCTCCCGATCAGGTCCGCGCGACGATCACGCGGCACGATCTCTTCCTCCTCCCGACCCGTGGCGAGAATTTCGGGCATGTGATCTTCGAGTCGCTGGCGGCGGGGGTGCCGGTGTTGGTCAGCGACCGGACACCGTGGCAGGATCTCGACGCCCGAGGCTCGGGGTGGGTCCGCCCGCTCGAGACGCCACAGGCCTTTGTCGACGTTCTCGAGTCGGCCGCCGCCCGCGATTCGGCGGCGCGGCGGGCCGCCGCGGTGTCCGCCCATGCTCATGCCCTGGAGGTGTCGCGTTCGGCGGCCGTGCTCGGCGCCAACCGCGGGTTGTTTCTCGACGCAGCCACCGAGGCGCCGCCGGCCGCGTGACGGCACGGCGCCCGCCCGAGGAGCCCGTGGGGATGGTATGCTCCGGCCCCGTTGGGGGCGACCGGTTCGGATGGGGCACGCTGCCCCTGCCGACCGCCCCGCGAGTTCCATTCCCGTCCGAGGAGTCTTCTCATGCCCCGCTTCCCTGCCCTGTTGGCCATCGTCTTCGCCCTTGCCGTCGGATCGCTCCGCGCTGCCGACGACTACGACTACGATCTCGTCCATTCGTCGGTCGGCTTCAAGGCCCGCTTCCTCGACATCAGCTGGATCCAGGGGCGCTTCAACGACGTCTCTGGGAAGTTCTCCCTCGACCGCCAGGATCCCTCGAAGTCGACCTTCTCCCTGACGATCAAGGCCGACAGTGTCGACACCGCCAACGCCGCGCGCGACGAGCATCTCCGTCAGCCCGACTACTTCGACACCAAGCAGTTTCCAACGATCGAGTTCCGCAGCACGGCCGTGAAGGGGATTCCTGACGGCTACGAGGTGGCCGGCACTTTCACGATGCACGGCGTCACCAAGCCGGTAACGCTCACACTCGTCGGCGGCAAGGAGATCGAAGCGATGGGGAAGAAGCGCGTCGGCTTCGGCACCGAGCTGAAGCTCAAGCGGAGCGACTTCAACTTCGACAAGGGGCAGATCGGCAACATCGGCGACGAGGCGATCATCGTCATCGACTGCGCCGGCCAGCGGGACTGACGCCGTGCCCGATGTGGCGATGGTAGTCCGTGCGGTGCTGGGCGCGGGCGCGGTGGCCGCCGCGCTCGGCGCCGTCGGCGCCGGGATCTCGCGGCGCCAGCCGGCGCTGGCCGGGGTGGCGGCGATCGTGGCTTTTGTTTGGGGGGTGGTCGCGGGGCTGTTCCTGCTCCGCGCCCTCCCTTCGCTGCCGCCGACGACGGGGCTCGACCGGTTCCTCGTCATCCTCCTCCCGGTCGCCCTGGCGATCGAGGCCGAGGCGGCGGCCAACTGGATCAGCGGATTCTGGTTGACCGCCGGGCGCGGGTGTGTGGCACTGTTGGCGGTGCCTGTGCTCCTCCATGGATCGGTGTGGCTGGAGGGGGAGACGCCGGCGGTGGTGATCCTGGCTGCGGCGCTCTTCCTCTGGGCGTCGTGGGAGGGGATCACCGGGGACGTGCGCGCAAGCGGCGACCGGGTCGTCGCCCTGATGACGGTTGGGGCGCTGGTCGTCGCGGGGCTTACGATCGCGATGGCCGGATGGTTGAAGGGGGGGCTGGTGGCGCTGCCGCTGGCTGGAGCCCTGGCCGGAGCGATCCTCGCCGAATGGGGGGGCGGGCCGACGTGGCGTCGCAGCGGCCCCGGGGAGGTGGGTGGCACCCCCGGGCTGCCGGGGCTGACGGCGGCGGGGTTGGTGGCGCTGTTTGGCCTCGTCGTGGTGGGGCGGTGTTTTGGTCGGTTGGGATCGGCCGCGGCGCTGCTGATCCTCCTGGCGCCGTTGTTGGCAGTGCTCCCGCTGGGGATCGGCCGAATGCTGCCCGACTCCGCCGGCCAGCGCCTCCTCCGCTCGGCGCGCTACCGGATCCTGCTGGCGCTGGTGCCGCTGGTGATTGTCGTGATCGTGGCGAAGGCAGACTTCGACACGCGGCTCGGCCGGCTCGTCGGAGAAATCCCGCCGCCGGGGCCGGTGGCGGCGGATGCCTCCGCGGGCGCCGATCGTTTCAAGCTCTTGCGAACACCAGGCAGTGCCAGCCGTCGAGCTCGGTCATGATCGGCTCGGTGGCGAGATGCCTCCGGTAGAGCGCAGCGATTTCGGGCACGTCGGCGGCGAGTAGGCCACAGAGAACGATCCTCCCGCCCGGTGCGAGACGGCGGCAGAGGTCGTCGACATGGGCCCGGAGCACCGGGGCGACGATGTTGGCGAGGATCAGGTCGTGGGGTGAATCTGCGGGAAGCTCGTCGAGGGTGGCTAACACGCGGACACGGTCGGCAACCCCGTTGAGCGTCGCGTTGTGACCGATGGCGGCGTGGACGAGAGGGTCGATCTCGACGGCGTCGACGACCGGGGCGCCGCGGAGAGCAGCCGCGATCGCGAGGATCCCGGAGCCGGCGCCAAAATCGAGCACGCGCTGCGGTGGCGATCGGCCGGTCCCCAGCGCAGCCAGGCAGAGCTTCGTCGTCGGGTGGAGCCCTGTCCCGAACCCGCTGCCGGGGTCGATGACGAGCGTCGTCCCGGCATCCGGCGGTCGTTGGCAGGGGGTTTCCCAGGGGGGGACGATCGTGCCGAAGCCAGGGATGTCGATCGGACCATGGCCGGCGCGGCTCTCGGCCTCCCAGTCGTGGGGCTCCTCGTGGCGGACGCCAACGACAGTGCAGCCGGTCAGCCCGGCGAGGATCGCGGCGGCGGCCCGGGCACCCCTCTGATCGGCAAACCACAGCTCCGCTGTGATCGTGTCGCAGGCCGCCACCCAGTCACGGGCGGGATCCCCCGCCGCGGCGTCGAGCACCATGTCGCTTGGGGTGATCCCGGCCGCGAACGCCTCCAGGGCATCCAGCGAGCCTTCGTGGATCCCGGCCAGGCCGGTGCCGTCGAGGAGCTCCCAGAGGAGGGGGAGAAAGTCGTCGCGGGAGAGCGGTTCGGCCGGATCGATCGCCACCCGGCGGGCGATCGTGACAGCGACGATCCAGCAGGGATCGGAAGGCGTTGGCATCGATCGATCCAGCGGTCGAAAGGTCGTGACGCCCCCTGCCGAGGAGCGTAGAATGGAGTCTTCAGCCCAACGGTCTCCAGACCGCGGGCCTCGCCCGGGGGAGTGATCATGATACGCACCTTTTTTTGTCTACGGGGCCCAATCATGGCGCTCCTCGCCTGGGGAGGGGTGTTGCTGGCCCGCCCGGCGCTGGCCGATCCGACAGGCCCGTCGTTCGCCGCCGACATCAAGCCGCTGCTCTCCAACCGCTGCCTGCGGTGCCACGGCCCGGACGACTCGACGCGGCAAGGCGGGGGCGACGGGGGCCTCCGTCTCGACACCTTCGCCGGGGCCACGGCTGATCTCGGCGGGCATGCGGCGATCGTGCCGGGAGATGCCGACTCAAGCGTCGTGTTGGCCCGGATCACATCCACCGATCCCGACACCGTCATGCCCCCTCCCGACGGTGGCGAACGGCTCGCGCCCGCCCAGGTCGAGGCCTTCCGGGGGTGGATCGCCGCCGGCGCGAAGTTCGAGCGGCACTGGTCGTATCTCCCGCCGGTCCGCCCGGAGGTGCCGGCCGTGGCCGGCGCGGTGCGCAACCCGATCGATGCCTTCGTGCTCGCCCGGCTCGCGCGCCAGGGGCTCGCCCTCCAGCCCGAGGCCGACCGGGCGGTGCTCGCCCGCCGCCTCGCCCTCGATCTGGTCGGCCTGCCGCCGACGCCGGAGGAGGTCGATGCCTTCGTTGCCGATCCCGCCCCTGAGGCCTACGACCGCTATGTCGACCGGTTGCTGGCCCACGACGGCTACGGCGAGCACCAGGCCCGGCAGTGGCTCGACCTCGCCCGCTATGCCGACAGCGCCGGCTATGCCGATGATCCCCCGCGCTCGATCTGGGGGTTCCGTGACTGGGTCATCCGGGCCTTCGATGCCAACATGCCGTTCGACCGATTCACGACGCTCCAGTTGGCGGGCGACCTCGTGCCCAACGCCAGCTCCGACGACCGGATGGCGACCGCCTTCCACCGCAACACGATGACCAACACCGAAGGGGGAACGATCGACGAGGAGTTCCGCAATGTGGCCGTCATCGACCGGGTGAACACGACCTTCGGCACCTGGATGGGGACGACGATCGCCTGTGCCCAGTGCCATAACCACAAATACGATCCGCTCTCGCAGGAGGATTTCTTCAGGCTCTACGCGGTCTTCAACAACACCGCCGATGCCGATCGCGGCGACGACACGCCGGTGCTCGAGTTCTTCACGGCCACCCAAGAAGCGGAGCGGGCGCGGATCATGGCCTCGATGGCCGCCGCCGAGAGCGTTCTCGCCACCGACACACCCGCGATCGCCGCCGCCGCCGCGGCCTGGGACGCCACCTTTCCGCGCGCCATCGCCTGGACGACGCTCCGGCCGACGGCGGCCTCGGTAGCGTCTTTCCCGGCGGCGGAATCCGGGCCCGTTCCCGCCACGCTCGACGCCGACGGGACGATCCGCTTCCCGGCCGTCGGGCCGCGGGGGGTGTCGCGGATCGAGCTTCCGGTGGAGGGGATGCTCGCCGCGGTGGAGTTGGTCTTTCCGGGCGACGCCGCCCTGCCGGGGGGGGCGTCTGGCCACGCCGGCAATCTCGTCGTCACCGGCATCTCGGCCCGGCTCGAGCCGGCTGACGCAGCGGCGACGCCGCGGGGGAGATTCGTCCGCATCGAGCTTCCCGGTCATGAAAAGATCCTTTCGCTGGCCGAGGTCGAGATTTTCCGCGGCGGTGAAAACATTGCCCGTGGCAAGGCGGCGACGCAGGTCTCGACAACCCTCGACGCCGCCGCTGGCCGCGCCGTCGACGGCGTTACCGAAGGGGGGTTCTTCGTCGCCAATTCCGTCACCCACACCGCCACGCAGGCCGATCCGTGGTGGGAGGTCGATCTGGGGGCTGATGAAGCGGTGGAGCGAATCGTCGTCTGGAACCGCACCGACGGCGGCGTCGGCACGCGCCTCGCCGGGGCACGGGTGATCCTCCTCGACACCACCCGGCAGCCGGTCTGGCAGACGGTCCTCGCCACGGCCCCGGAATCGAGCGTGGCGCTGGTGCCAGCAGGGGGCCGCGACGTGCCGCTGGCGGTGGCGTTCGCGAGCCGTTCGCAGGAGGGCTTCCCGGCGGCTGCGGTGCTCGCTCCCGCCGATGAGAAGAAGGAGCTCGATGGTGGCTGGGCGCCGGGGGGCGCCGCGCCGGCGACGCTCGTCGTAAGCTCGGCGGAAGCGGTGGCCGTGCAGCCGGGAGAGCGGCTCGTCCTCTCCCTCCGCCAGCGCTCCAAGCATGACAACCACACGATCGGCATCGTCCGCGTCGGGATCTCCGCGGAGCCGGGCGTGAAGGCGTGGGCTGGTGTGCCCGCCGACGTGATTGCGATCCTCGTCAAGCCGGCCGGGGAGCGGGGTGACGCCGAGCAGGCCCGGCTCGCCGACCACTACCGCCGCGTCGTCGCCGCCGAGACGGCCCCGGCCCGTGAGCAGATGACGGCGCTGACTGGGGAGCTGGCCGCACTCAAGCCGGCGAAGGTGCCGGTGATGGAGGAGCTTGCCGCCGGCCAGCGCCGGGTGACAAAGGTTCAGCACCGCGGCAATTGGCAGGATCTGGGGGCCGAGGTCCAGGAAGGGGTGCCGGAAGCGTTTGCACTCCCCGTGGCCCCGTCTCCGGCCGGCCGGATCGATCGGCTCGCGCTGGCGACGTGGCTCGTCGATCCGGCCAATCCACTCACGGCGCGCGTTACGGTGAACCGGCTGTGGGAGCGGCTGTTCGGCACCGGGCTTGTCTCCACCAGTGAGGAGTTCGGCAGCCAGGGGGATCTGCCGACGGATCCCGAGCTTCTCGATTGGCTCGCCGTCGAGCTCGTGGCCGGCGGCTGGGACACCAAAGCGATCCTCCGCGCGATCGTCACCAGCGCCACCTACCGGCAGACGTCGAAGGCCGATCCGGCGATCGTCGCCCGTGATCCCGACAACCGGCTCCTGGCGCGCGGCCCGCGTGTCCGCCTCTCCGCCGAGGTGATCCGCGACCAGGCCCTGGCGGCCGCGGGGCTCCTGTCGGGGAAAAAGGGGGGGCCGAGCGTCAATCCGCCGCAGCCCAACCTCGGGCTCACCGCCGCCTTCGGCAGCGGGATCGATTGGCAGACCAGCCAGGGTGAGGATCGCTGGCGCCGGGCGATCTACACGACCTGGCGGCGGAGCAATCCGTACCCATCGATGGCCGCCTTCGATGCCCCCAACCGTGAGGTCTGCACGATCCGCCGGCCGCGGACGAACACCCCGCTCCAGGCGCTGGTGACCCTCAATGATCCGGTCTATGTCGAGGCGGCCCAGAGCCTGGCTCGGCGGATGGTGACCGAGGGGGGATCGACCGATCCCGAGCGGGTGATCCGCGGCTTCCGGCTCGTCCTCGCCCGGCAGCCGTCGGCCTTCGAGGTCGATCGGCTCGTCAGGCTCCATACCGAGAGCTTGGCCGACTACCGGCAGAAGCCGGAGGAGGCGCGGAAACTGGCGACCGAGCCACTGGGGCCCCC
>SIAG01000171.1 GCA_009691925.1 Planctomycetaceae bacterium | reverse complement strand
GGTTCGGCCGTGACGACGATCGAGGGATACGACTTCTTCGGGCCAGGCTGGTAGCGGACGAGATAGTTCTGGGAGCGGGGCGAACGGGTCCACCCGAGAGGGGAACAGACCTCGACGCGGCCGCCGTCGAGGCGCAGCGCCGTGTCGGCGTCGACGAGTTTTGAGGTTGGCCGATTCGCGCTGTCGGCTCCCGCCGCCGACAGGTCGCCGAGCGATGGTGCCGGTGAGGCTGGATCGACTGGCGCCGGCTCGGAAGCCTCGGAAGGCATCGGCTCCGCGGAAGCAGCAGGCTCAAGTGGGGCACCCGCTGGCGCTGGCTCTGCAGCGCCGTCGGCCGCGTCAGCGCCTGGTTTGGTAGGGGCGGCGTCAGCTGCCGCAGGCTGCGCGACGCCCTCGGCAGCGGGATTGGGAGCGGGAGCGACTTGCGCAGCCTCGGTGCCGGCAGCGGGGGGCGCTTGGGAGCCTTCTTGGGAGCCTTCTTGAGAGCTTTCCGTGCCGGCAAGCTCGGCCAGCCCTGTCTCGGGGCGTTTGGCTGCCGTCGCCCCCTTCCCCCGCTTCTTCGCGGCGGGCTTTGACGAGCAGCCGGTGGCGGTGACACCGAGCGGCACGAGCATCGCCGCCACGACCGCTACGACGAGCAGGGGCCGCCAGGGGCGGGAGCCGGCCGCCGGCGCCCGCCGCGGGCCGGGGCAGGGGCCCCCGGCAGCGCGGATCTTTGTCGATTCCTTTCCGGAGCCACTCATGCAGGATGCCCTCCGAAGGAGGCTTGGGAGCGATCGGATCGCTCCGGCAGGGATCACTCGCTGATCGCTTCCTTCACCAGCTGGATGAAGTGCGTCGCCCGGGAGGAGGCGGACAGTTCGGCCGCCTTCTTCTCAGCCGACTTTTTGTCGGCGTATTCAAACAGCACCAGCCGCTTCATCGCCTGGTTGAAAACGCCCCAGTAAGCCTTGAGGCGGGTTTCCTTGGCGACCTTCTTGCGGACGGTCTTCTTGGCGGCGACCTTCGGCTCTTTGGCCACCTTCTCCTTCTTCGCCTTCGGCTCCTTGGCGACCTTCTCCTTCTTCTCTGTAGTTTCCTTGCCGCGGGCCTCCGCGGCGTCGTTCTGCGCCCGGAGCTCCTTGCGATTCACCACTTTCCGCGCCATCGATCGAGCCATCCTTCCCGGTTGGTTCCTGACGGTCCGCGGGGGGCCCCTGGGGGGCCGCAGGCCACAGCGACCGTCGAAGTGAAAGTATAGCGATGGCGGCAGTCTCCGCACGCCGGGCGTATACTTGTGGCCATGAGCAGCCCCGCCGCCGCCCCGCCCCTCCCGGGCCCATTCACCGACTACCGCCCCCTCTCCGACGCCGAGCTCGCGGCACGGATCGAGGGGGTGCGGCAGCGGATGGGCCGCCGGCTCGTGATCCTCGGCCACCACTACCAACAGGACGGCGTCATCGCCCACGCCGACTTCCAGGGGGACAGCTACCAGCTCTCCCGCTCGGCTGCCGAACGGGACGAATGCGAGGCGATTGCCTTCTGCGGCGTCCACTTCATGGCCGAGACGGCCGACATCCTCGCCAACCGCCCCGACAAGGTCGCCGCCCGCGGCGGCCGGCGCGTGGCGGTCGTCCTCCCCGATCTCGCCGCCGGCTGCTCGATGGCCGACATGGCCGCGATCCATCAGGTGGAGGATGCCTGGGCCGATCTCGGCACCGTCATCGACACCGCCGAGTTGACCCCCGTCACCTACATCAATTCGGCGGCGAGCCTCAAGGCCTTCTGTGGCCGCCATGGCGGGATCGTCTGCACCTCGAGCAACGCCCGCGCCGTCCTCGAATGGGCCTTCGCCCGCGGCCGCCGCGTCCTCTTCTTTCCCGACCAGCACCTCGGCCGCAACACGGCGCGCACGATGGGGATCGGCCTCGATCAGATGTGCGTCTGGAATCCGCACGAGCCGGAACTCGGCGGTAACAGCAAGGCGGCGCTCGAGGCATCCCGCGTCATCCTCTGGCAGGGCCACTGCAGCGTCCATGCGATGTTCCGCCCCGAGCATGTCGATGGCCTGCGGAAAAATATTCCCGGCGTGAAGATCCTCGTCCACCCGGAGTGCTCGATGGAGGTGGTCGACAAGGCCGACCTCGTCGGCTCTACAAGCTACATTCTCCGGCAGGTGGAGCAGGCCCCGCCGGGGACGAAGTGGGCGATCGGCACCGAGCTCCATCTCGTCAAGAGACTGGAATCGGCCCACCCCGAGCAGGAGATCCACTTCCTCTCGCCGGTGGTCTGCATGTGCGCCACGATGTACCGCATCGATCTGGCCCACCTCTGCTGGAGCCTGGAGCACCTCGAGGCGGGGGATGCGGTGAACGTGATCCGGGTTGAAGACGAGACGGCGAAGTGGGCCGTGGTGGCACTGGAGCGGATGCTCGCCGTCGCCTGAGCGGGGCTTTCGCGGCGGGCGGAGTCGGTCTGCGGCAGACCGCGTGGGGAGACGGGGGATAATCCTTTTCTGGGGAGCCTTTTGGATGGCACGATTCACTGGCCGCGGCTTGGCCTGGGCGTTTCTTGTTGTGACGACGCTCGGCTCGGCCCCTGCGGCCCTCCACGCAGCAGCCCCAGTGCCGGTGATCTTCGACACCGACATCTGCGGCGACTGCGACGACGTTGCGGCGCTGGCCATGCTCCATGCGCTTGAGTCGCGCCAGCAGTGCCAGTTGCTCGCGGTGACGGTCACAGCCAACCACCCGCTCGCCGCGCCGTTTGTCGACTGCATCAACCGCTTCTACGGCCGCACGGAGATCCCGGTCGGCGTCGTCCGCCCCGGTGGCGTCGAGGAGCAGAGTGTCTATCTCAAGCTCGCCGAGGCGACCCAACACGACCCCGCCTTTGCCGGCAAGGAACGCTATCCCCACCAGCTGCGCCATGCGAAAGACGCCCCCGAGGCGGTCGCAGTCCTGCGGAAGGCGCTGGCGGCGGCGGAGGATGGCTCGGTCGTCGTCGTTCAGGTCGGCTTCTCCACCAATCTCGCCCGCCTCCTCGACAGCCCCGCCGATGCGATAAGCCCGCTCGACGGCAAGGCCCTCGTGGCGAAGAAAGTGAAGCTCCTCGAACTGATGGCCGGGGCGTTTGAGCCGATCGACGGCAACGCGGTCTACGAGGAATACAACGTCGTCAAGGATCGGGCCGCCGCGGCAAAGCTCGCCGCGGCGTGGCCGACGGAGATGATCTGGAGTGGATTCGAGATTGGCATCGCGCTGCCGTATCCCAGCCAGAGCATCCTCGAGGATTTTCTCGATGTCCCCCATCATCCGGTGGCGGAGTCCTACAAAATCCTCTCGCCGCCGCCGCAGGATCGGCCGAGTTGGGATCTGACGAGTGTCCTCGATGGGGTTCTCGGGAGCCGTGGCTACTTCGACCGCTCTCTACCGGGGAAGGTGACGGTGACGGAGAAAGGGGCGACGACGTTCACCCCCGATCCCAACGGGAAGCACCGCTATCTGATTCTGAAGGACGCCGCGGCCCGGGCCCGCGTCATCGAAGCGCTGGTGCAGCTGTCGAGCCAGCCGCGGTAACGCAGCACGTCCCTGTTTTCCGCGTGCGGCGAAGGGGGGTATAATCGCCTCAAAAGATGCGGCGATGATGGCGTTTATCCACGAAAAAAAGCTCTGGCCGGCGTTTCACTGGGACGATAGGGCCGTCCTTCAGGCTCTCGTGCCGACGCGCCACGCGCAGGGGCTGCTCCTCGGGTGGATGCGGGCGCACGGCTTCGATCTTCAGACCGAGACTGCCCTGCGGGTGCTGACAAGCGACGTCGTGCAGTCGTCGGCGATCGAAGGGGAGCGGCTCGACGCTGCGGAAGTCAGGAAATGCCGTCGACCGTCCGGTCTTCTGGAGAATATCAAGCGTACAAATGAGCCCAAAGGTTTGCCCGCGGTTCCGCTCTCGTCCCAATCAGGGGATCATCAAGCTACTCATACCCACGGTAGTAGCGTTGGTCCCCATATACTTGCAACTAGCATAATTGCCGCGACGCCAAGTTTTCCGAGGAAACCAGCTATTAATGCAGTACGGCAAGCCGAGTGATTTGTAGGAATCACTGTCATCATCGAATCGCGGCGTCGGAGTATGTTTATTATTAAGTGCAAAAAAAGAAGCCAGCGAAGTGCGTGGCGATTCGAAGACAAATCTCAGGAAGAACAATGCCAGATAATGTAGCGACTTACACGCAGGACGAAGAGTTTCGGCAACTTGTGACAGATATCAAACTGCTCTCGGAACTTTCTGGAAAGCAAGTCGACCATCTTGTGGATGCGTTTCACGCGTCCGCTCGCTTCTATTCCATCGAAAAAGTCGCTGCAGTGAACGTGGCTAACGAGAGGGTGGCGAAAGCCGTTGTCCGCCTTGTCTCAAGTCTGCCACCCGAATCCGTCAAGTACGTGTTGGGGATGGTCAGGAACTGGTGGAAGTCGCTGGAAGACCCAGATAGCTACATGAAAGAGCAGGATCTCGAGAACGGGTTTGATGCTCTTAGGAAACTCATCTGCAATTCGCCGTCAATCTCTCGCGTTAAGAAAGCTCAGGCCCTTAAAACAGCCACTGGAAACGAATTGTTTGGCGTGATGTTCGTGTGCGATGCACGCCCAGTATTCAGTCCGGCAAGGGACGGCATAGAAGGTTACATTCCAGTTACCACGATGAAAATTATATATCAGCGCCAGAATGGCGACAGCGAAGAGACCGAATTTGCTTTGATGCCTGATGAAATTGATCTGTTGATCGACAGGGCGACCAAGGCCCGTGAAAAAGTTAAGGTCCTGGATGCCAGTATGAGCCAGTTTCTCCCCAATGCGATTGAGGAGGAGTGCGGTGGCTAAAATAAGCAGTAGTTTCCATAAGGCGAGCGCGGCCAAGGATCGGCGTGTCCGACGGTGGAAAAGAGATGTGGCCTACGGTTCTAGCATTATGCTGGAGGATGAGTACAGGAAAGCTGCACGGGAAGAAGTTGACGCAGCCTATGACCAACAACTACAAGCCCGTGCCGACTCTCCTTCCGCAGAGTGGTACATGCTAAGGCCTCGAAATAAGCAAGATCGTTATCTCGATTGCTTGTTGTCTTTAGCAGGGGCGAAAAGAAAAAGCGATTTGAAAAAATTGTTTCAGCAGCCTTTGGCTGACGACTGTCAATTGTGGGAAGAGTGTTTTGTTGAGGGCTCCACGGGCTATGGTAACGATCTTTCGTATGACTGTTTTGCGCTTGAGCGTCGCTTGAATCTTGACGAATTGGACTCCGCAGCGGTTGCATTTAAATCGCGGTCGGCTACCGGCCCTCGTGGGTTGTTTGTCGCGCAGCGCCAAGCCAGTGTCTTTTTTCCAGATAAAAAGGCAAGCGAAAATTGGGTGCACGAACCAGAGGGTATTCTTAGTCGGCTCGAGGGCAAGGCTGCCTATCCCGATGACTACGAAGCGGCAGTTTTGTTTGCTGAAGTCGCGCCATTTCGGGGCGATCATAAAGCAAGACTGCTCAAGGCACTTCGGGATTTTATTAGCGAGCGGCGATTTGTTGACGAACAGCGTTCGATAGTTACGTTGTGTTCGGCGATACGAAAGTTCGCAATGAACATGCAGGAGTCTGATTTTGAGGGCTATGGGGATTGGTTGTTGCCAACCGAGACCGCCGTGCTTCATCATGAGGCCGAAATGGAGTTTGCGAAAGGTATTTGTTGGCGACTTAAATATGAGTCGCACAAGTGGCCTGCGTGTTATCCAACGTTGACGAAGACGTTGTTTGAATTGGTAGACGCCTACATTGTGCCTCGTTTGATACTACAAAACAGTTACGCCAATACTGCGATGTTTGGAATAGTTGCGGTTCATGTGCTTGAGGCTGCTTCTGCTGGCGGTGGGAAGTTGGTTTCCAAAATTCATGAGAAAGTTGCCGCTGCGGGGGTTAGGTGGTTCGCCGAAATGGTAAGCGACAACATCGACGAGGCAATCAATCGCATTTCAGAGCGTGATGTCGCGTTGGCTAAGGCAGTAGCCAGACTTCGGAAAGGTTAGTCACATCGCATGTCAGCCCAAAGGACCACGGAAACTGCGCGAGTGGTAGTTTGTCCTGGGGATATGCTTGCAAAGTCTAGCGGCGTTTCGGGCCTGATGGTACACGCTATGTTGTGCGACGAGGAGGCGGCGCGTAGTGACGTGACGAGTGTTACGCAGCTTCGGATAGCGCACATGGGCCCACCGCTTGGCAATGCCACGAAGACAACTGATGCGGTTGGTCAGATGGCCCTGACGGATGAGCACAGGCTCCGCATCAAGAAGTTCGTTGCGCGGTCTAAGTCTGCTTCCGATCTACGGAGAGAAGAGTATCGAAAGCGCGGGCAAAAACCTGACCCCAGAGAGCTTTACGTGATACTGCCGTCTGCGAAGGCGCCAAGTGATGATTTTCCCTACCAAAGATTCAGTTGTGTTGGTTTCGTATTGCAAGCATATAAGGAGTGTGGGGTTCGTCTGCTCGGCGGGTCGATGCCAGATCGAACTCTGGAAGAAATCAAGAGGTTCTATCCATGGTTTGTGCGCGACCTCGACGATCCCGATAAACGAATAGCCATGGGTATCGGGGCTGGAGATCGTTGGCCGTTGGAACTTGTTGGATATGTGCTGCACGCCTTCAATCGGCGAGACCATGAGATAATGTCTACGCCTTACTCGCCACGAGATGGCGATGAGTTTTTTCCTCGACCGAGAGCTGGCCTACCGCGGGAGTCCTGATCTAGATGGCATAAGCTTCTCTGACCGACTTGGGTGTCGTCGTTTGGATGTCACTAAAAGTCTGTTCCCCCAACGGGGCATTGACCGACATGCAGGCTTGATCAAGAGTTCCAAGGCAGGCCAGTCGGTCAGGGCTACTGGGCGGTGCCGTAGTGATCGGCGAGGTATTTGATGATCGCCTCCGGCCCGGAGACGAACGCTCTGCCATGGGCCACCGGCACACCGGCCGGCGTCTCTCCGGCAGGGAGAACGAGCACCGGGCACGACTGGTTTTCCTCGCCGACCATCGCGATGACCTCAGGCCGCGGGCGCGGGACATCGACCTGGCGGATGTCCAACTTTGCCGCCACCTCGGGGTAATACCAGAGGATCCCCGTCACGGCGGTGCACTCGGGGCAGTAGGAGCCGCCGGGGCCATGCTTGGGGTCGGGGAAACCGGCGCGGAGGAGGAAGAGGATCGGCTTGTCGGCCATGGGGAGCGGTTCCGGTGGGAGTGAAGGGAGCCTCGGTCGCGGCGTCAGCAGTTTAGCCGGATCGGGCTATTTGGGGCATGGTGGATCATGTCGCATCATGTCCGATCATGGCGCATCCTCCCCCTCGAGCGGAATCTCCGTCGCCGCCACGTCGACCAGCGGCGCGAGCTCGAAGACGTTGCGGTAGCCGTAGGCCACGAGCGTGGCAAAGGAGTGGTGATTGAGCGCCGCCCGCGCTACCTTCTCCGGGAAGGCCGTCGGGGCCGCGGCGAAGTTGTTGTTGCAATAAATCAGCACGCGGGTCGTGGGAGTCGGGATCAGCCGGGCCAGTTCCCCGGCGGTGATGTCGGGGAAGGGAAGGTTGACGGCGCCACGGACATGGAGTCGGGCGAACGACGCCCGGCTGCGGCAGTCGAGGATCACGCTCTCCGGCGTGGCCAGGGCGAGGAATGCCGCTTCGCCGACCCGCCGCTCGGCCCGGAGTCGGTCGGCCTCGGCGACGCTGTCGCGGAAGCCGGCGGTGTCGACGAGCGGATTGGCGATCGGCGCCGGCGGCCCGGCACCGGGGTCCTGCGTGAACGGGCTTGGTGAGGCCGGGGTGGGCATCGGCAGCGGAGGCAGAGGTGCGGCCGGCAGGCTTGGGGGCACCGGCGACGGTGGACGACCGTCGGGGAGGTACGGCGCGGATCCCGGCGGCGCCAGGTGCGGCTGCGACCAGGGCACGGGATGCCCGGCCGGCTGATAATGATGCGGCGGCCGGGGAACGACGCACCAAACGAGCGCATTTCCCTCGCGGGTGAGATAGCTCACCTCGCCGGTGGCGCTGTCGAAGAGGAGCGTGAGGGGGCCGACGCTCGTCGAATTCCCTTCGCTGTCGAGGACCGAGACTTCCCGGTCGACGAGCGTGTAGCGGCCGGGCTGCTGGGGCCCCGGGCCGGGCGGCATCATTGGCTGGGGGGCGTAGAGGGGGGGCGTGGGTGCCCAGGGGGAGGGCACCGGGAGTCCCACCCGCGGGGCGGTCAGCGGCAGCGGTGGTAGCGCTGGCTGCCCGGCCGGAGACGGCAATGTCGGCGGGGAAAGGGGCGGCGGCGCCGGTGGCAAGACGTCGGGAGGTGTTGCAGTGGGACCAGGGGGCAGGGGAGCGCGGTCGCGTGGACTCTGGTCGGCCGGCGGCGTCTGGGCTTGCCGATCATTCGCTTCGGCCGGTGCAGCCCGGCGCGC
>SIAG01000170.1 GCA_009691925.1 Planctomycetaceae bacterium | reverse complement strand
GTCCTACCGTGCAGTGGCGTTGCAGGCCTTGCGGGTGACGACCCCGCCGCTCCCTCCTCTTCCGGACTTTGCACCATGAACGTCTTCCTTCCACGAGGCCGGCAAGGCGCCGGCGCTGCCCCGATCCCGGCGGGCTTCACGCTCGTTGAACTCCTGGTCGTGATCGCGATCATCGGCACGCTCGTCGGCCTCCTCCTCCCCGCCGTCCAGTCGGCGCGGGATGCGGCCAACCGTTCCGCCTGCTCCAACAATCTCAGGCAGATCGGCTTGGCCTTCCAGCTCCACCACGATGCCCGGAAGATCTTTCCCTACGCTGGATCTGACGGCCCCAATCAGAGCTGCTGCAACGCGACGGTTCGGGCGGGTTGGACGTGGATGTACTGGATCCTGCCCTACATCGAGGAATCGAATACCTTCAACCTTCCCGACACCACTGCCAATAACGCGATCGTCGGGGCCACGCCGATCAAGACCTACTTCTGCCCCTCGCGCCGGGTGCCCCGGGCCTACGGCGGCACAACACTCACCTCGCGGAGCGACTACGCCGCCAACGGCGGCCGGTCGCTGGCCGGCAACGGCGACGAGGGGCCGCTGTTGCGGCAATGGGCCGCGCCGGCGACCACGCTGCCGATCACCACGGCTCCGCGGACCGGTCGTCAGATCAAGGACTTCGTCGATGGTCTGACGACGACCGTTCTTGTTGGGGAGAAGCAGCTCCACTCGAGCGTGCAGGGAACGGCCGGTGGCGACAACGAGGCCTGGAACAACTCCGGCTGGGATCAGGACCATGTCCGCTTCGGTTCCTCGCTGCCGCAGCCCGACAGCAAGCATCCCACCGCCCTTTCGGGGACGTTCTGGTCGGAGCGATTCGGCAGCCAGCATCCCGGCGGCTCGCAGATGGTGTTCATCGACGGCAGCGTCCGTCCCGTGTCGTTCGACGTCGATGCCACCACCTGGCTGAACATGATGCTGATCGCGGATGGCAACGCCGTTTCGGTTGAATAGCCCGTGTGATCTGCGTTGCCGACCCGACTTCCAACCCCTCATAGCACCTCGAGATACCACCCATGCCACACCGTTCCCCCAGGCGGGCGTTCACGCTCGTCGAACTCCTCGTCGTGATCGCGATCATCGGCACGCTCGTCGGGCTCCTCCTCCCCGCCGTCCAAGCCGCCCGGGAGGCCGCCCGCCGGTCGCAGTGCACCAACAACCTCAAGCAGATCGGCCTCGGGCTCCACAACTTTGCCAGCGCGAAGCGGTTCTTCCCGCCCGCGGCGGCCAGTACGACGACCACCAGCGCCCAGCAACTCGAGCTCTGCAAGCGGCTCGGCGTCACAGTCAAGGGGCAGCGTCATGGCTGGGGGGTGTTTCTTCTCCCGTACCTTGAGGAATCAAACCTGTTCGGCAAATACGACTTCAAGAGTGATTGGTCGTCGGCCGCCAACAAGGAAGTCCGTGAGAGCATCGTGCCGGCCTTCCTCTGCCCGACGGTGAGCCGTGAGGGAGGGGGGCTGACGACAAAGACAGTCAGTGGCGCATCGATCAACATCGGCCCTGGTGACTATGCCCCCGACAACGGCTACGACACGGTCCTCGAGACGAAGGGGCTCGTCGATGCCTGCCCCAATCGCAACGGCGTCATGGATGTCAACGTCCTCAGGCAGGTGGCGGAGATCACCGACGGCACCTCGAGCACGCTCCTGATCTCCGAGGATGCCTGCCGCCCCAACGCCTGGCGCGGAAAGAAGCAGACGCTGGTCATGGGGCAGACCGACGGCGGGTGGTGCGATCCCGACAACGAGTACGTCACGCACGGCTACACGACCGACGGCCTGACGGTCAACGGCCCCTGCCACACCAACTGCACCAACAACAACGAGGTCTACTCGCTCCATGCCGGCATGGCCAACCATGTCTTCGCCGACGGCTCGGTGCGGTTCATTAGTGCCGATCAGGACATCCGCGTGTTCGTGAAGCTCATCACCTATGCCGGCGGCGATCTTGCCCCCGCGACGGAGTGACCGCCGTGCCGCTCACTGGGAATCAGACGCTTTCGTCGCTGTGCTACGCCGTGCTCGCCCTGGTCGTCGTTGTCGGCTGCGCGCAGCCTGACGGGCCGGTCTGGAACCTCAAGCCCCATCCGGTGAAGGGGAGGGTTTTGTATGACGGCAAGCCGGCGGAAGGGGTGCTCGTGGGGCTGATCCCGATCGATGCCCCGATGCCGCCAGCGATCCCCGCCAACCCGACAGCCATCACCGGGCCCGATGGGACCTTCACGATCGGTACGGTCAGCCCCGGCGACGGGGCGTGTGTCGGCCGTTACCAGATCGTGCTCAATTGGATGGTCTCGAAGGAGGACGAATCGGACGAGGAAAACAAGATCGACAAACTCCTCGGCTGGTATGACGCGGCCCACAGCCCGCTCAACTTCACCGTCGTCGAGGGGGAGAACACAGTGACGGAGATCAAGATCCCCCCCCGCACGATCCTCCCCGAGCAGATGCCGGGGATCCCGGGGCGGAACTGATCGCGGCAAAAAGCCCGCCGCCCTGCCCCGCCCGGCCGGTGACCGATCACTGACAGCCGGGCGACATGCTCAAAGCCAGCCCTCTCCGCCCCCACGGACCCCCCCGTCATGCACCCTGAGAGTCCCTACGTCCACGCCCTCCGCCGGCGCGGGTTCTTCAAGAGCACCCTGTCACTCGCGGCCGCCGCCGCCTGGGCGTCGCGTGCCGACGAAACAGTTCTTCAGCGCCCCGTGTTCGTTGCGGATCCCTTCTCCCTCGGCGTCGCGTCGGGCGATCCAACAGCAGACGGCTTCGTGATCTGGACCCGCCTGGCGCCTGATCCGCTGCAGGGAGGAGGCATGCCGAAAGATCCCGTCGCGGTGGGCTTTTTGGTGTCGGAGAACGATGCCTTCACTCGTGTTGTCCGCCAGGGCACCATCGTCGCGACCCCGGATTGGGCCCATTCAGTCCACGTCGAGTTGGAGGGGCTCGAGCCCTCACGCGCCTATTGGTATCGGTTCCATGCCGGCGAAGCGACCAGCCCGGTGGGTCGGGCGCGGACGTCGCCCGCACCGGGGGACGGCGCCTCGGGGTTGCGGTTTGCCTTCGCGTCTTGCCAGCACTACGAGCAAGGCTTCTACACGGCCTATGCGGAAATGGTGGCGGACGATCCGGGGGTGATCGTCCACCTCGGAGACTACATCTACGAAGGGGCTGCGAAGGCAGATGCGGTGCGACAACATCGCGGCGGAAAGCTCGCCTCGCTCGACTCCTACCGCGATCGCCACGCGCTCTACAAGACCGACAAGCTCCTCCAGGCTGCCCACGCCCATTGCCCATGGATCGTCACCTGGGACGACCATGAGTTTGAGAACAATTACGCCGACGACATCCCGGCGAGGTCTGAGCTGTCGAGAGACGCCTTTCTCGCCCAGCGGGCCGCCGCCTACCAGGCCTATTACGAACACATGCCGCTGCGCCGCTCGAGCCTGCCGCACGGCCCTTTGATGCAGCTCTATCGCCGGGTGTCGCACGGCAGCCTGGCGGAGTTTTTTGTGCTCGACACGAGGCAGTTCCGCACCGACCAGCCCTGCGGCGACGGCGTCAAGGCCCCTTGTGAGGGTGTCATGGATCCGGCGGCGACGCTCACGGGGGTCGAGCAGGAACGCTGGCTGCTCGACGGCTTCCGGGGATCAACGGCGCGTTGGAATGTCCTCGCGCAGCAGGTGATGATGGCCCGCGTCGATCGGGCTCCGGGAGACGAGTTCACCTGCTCGATGGACCAGTGGTCGGGATACGAGGTCCAGCGCCGTCGAGTCCTCCGGGCTTTCGCCGAGCGTCCCGATGCCAATGGAATCGTCCTCACCGGTGACATCCACAGCCATTGGGCCAACGACCTGCTCGTCGACGAAGGGACGGGCGCCCCCAAGGTGGTCGCAGCGGAGTTTGTCGGCACGTCAATTTCATCGGGGGGCAATGGCCGGGCAGAGCCTGCCAATCACGCGGTGATCATGGGCGAGAACGCGTCGGTCAGGTTTCACAGCGGCCAGCGGGGCTATGTTGTCTGCGATCTGGGCCCGGATCGGTGCGAGACGGCCTATCGGGTCGTTGATTTCGTCGATCGCCCCGGCGGGAGGGTGTCGACGGCAGCCCGATTCGTCGTGGAGAACGGCCGGCCCGGACTCGTCGAGGGGTAGCCCCCGGACGCCCGCTCCGTCGCCCCGTGGCAGCCATGGATTGATTCCACGGCTTCGGCGCGGAGAATCAGCGGCGGTCACGGGGCGGCCCGCCGGTCTGGCTGCCGGTCTCCGTGTCGACACCAACCGGGGGGCATTGCATGGCAGGCGGGACAGAAACATCGGGCCGGAAGGTTCGGATCGCGGTCGTGGGGCTCGGGTTCGGGGCGGAGTTCATCCCCATCCACCAGCGCCATCCGCACGTCGAGCTCGTGGCGATCTGCCAGCGGTCGCAGGACAAGCTCGATCAGATCGGGAAGCAGTACGGTGTCGAGCGCCGCTACACGAGCTACGCCGATCTTCTCAAAGACAAGGAAGTCGATGCCGTCCACATTAATTCGCCGATCCCCGACCATGCCCCGATGACGCTGGCGGCCCTCGAGGCGGGCAAGCATGTGATGTGCACCGTGCCGATGGCGACGAGCGTCGACGACTGCCGGAAGATCGTCGAGCTCACCGCCCAAACGGGGCTCAAGTACATGATGGCCGAGACGGTCGTCTATGCCCGCGAGTTCCTCTTTATCAAGCAGATGCACGACCGGGGCGAGCTTGGCAAGATCCAGTTTGTTCAGGCGAGCCATCAGCAGGACATGGACGGCTGGCCCAATTACTGGCCCGGCCTGCCGCCGATGCACTACGCCACGCACTGCGTGGGGCCGTGCCTGGCGCTCGAGCGCAAGGATGCCGCGGAGGTGAGCTGTTTCGGGTCGGGGCGGATCCGCGAGGAGCTGATCAGTAAGTATGGCTCGCCGTTTGCCATCGAAAGCGCGCATGTCAAGCTTCGCGACAGCGATGTCGTGGCCCGGGTCATCCGCTCGCTGTTCGACACCGCCCGGCAGTACCGCGAGAGCTTCGATGTTTACGGTACGAAGCAAAGCTTCGAATGGCAGCTTGTCGAGGGGGAGGAGCCAGTCCTCCACACCGCCAAGGTGCCGGAGCCGGAGATCCCGAAGCGCGTCGGCGTGCCCGACTTCGCCCACCTCCTCCCGGAGCCGATCCAGCGGTTCACGACCGGGGGCGTGTACGACGCCGACGATCACCAGCATCTCTCCTTCACGCAAGGGGGCGGCCACGGCGGCAGCCATCCCCACCTCGTCCACGAGTTCGCCGCGGCGCTCGTCGAGGGGCGCGATCCTTACCCCAACGCCCGGCAGAGTGCCAACTGGACCTGCACGGGGTTGCTTGCGCACGAGTCGGCCCTCGAAGGGGGCGTGATCAAGAAGCTCCCCGAGTGGTCGATGAGCTCCTGAATGCCGAGCCCACAGGAAAACCCCTCACGGCCCGTCCGGCGCCTGCGCCGGGCGGGCTGTGTCGTTTCCGGGGAAGGCGGGGGCGCCAGACTCGGAGCGTTTCGGACCCTCTGCTTGACCCGGGCGTCCGAAGGTCCTCCCGCCGAGCACCGCGCGAAAGATGATTGAGCCGGCGGCGACGGCGGGAACCGCACAGGCAAAGCCGGGCCAATAATCGCTCGAGTCACCGGCAAATTCAATAATCAGCCAAATCCAACATCCCAGCGAAACGATGCTGAAGAGAAGGAGACCAACGAGCAGCCGTCCAAGGGACAATCGTTGCCTCGGAGCGGGCTCGGTCGGAGCATCGAGCACGCGGGGAGCGCGGTAAGGGTTTGATTCGGACATCATCACATCCTCGATCGCGTCGACATCGAAATCATCGGCATCGTTGACCGATCGGTCATGGAGGGCCGCAACTGGCGGCACGTCGCGGGCTTAGGTGAAAAAGGGTATCGACAACGGGTACCGCCACACCTCGCCGTTCTTCGCCTTGATCGCGCCGATGACCGGGAACACGAGCCCAAGAATGCCGAGCACGAACAGGAGGGGGATCCCGACGAAGACGAACACCAGCAGAAAGCAGACGATGAGGTAGATGAACTCACTGATGATCCAGTTCGCCACGACTTTCCCATGTGCATCGATCGTCGGCACATCGGCCTTCTTGAGTTGCCAAATCAGAATCGGCACGATCAGACCGGCCATCGGCACGGCGTATCCGGCGAACTGGGACAGGTGCAGCAGCAAGGCCCAGGTTTCGTCATCGGTGTCGCTCAAGCGTGAACTGCTGAGGGCGTTCTTGAGCGGGGGCGGACTGCTCAACAGCCTGGCCTTGGCCTCGGCGAACTCTTCGGCGTCGATCGCCCCGGACTGGTGCAACCTTTGGAGCTTGAGGAGTTCATCGGCGACGCTCATTGGTGTGTCCGCAACGACTTGGTTGATCCGTCCTCTTTGAGATTGTCCCCCGCAGGCGAGTGTAGGCGGGCGAACCGCGTTGCCCCAAGTGAAGAACTTGCAAAAAACAGGGTCGCGCGGAGCATCCGAAGAGTCGGTCTCGCTGCCCGTGGAAAAAGTCATCCGTGACCGGACCGGCTGCGGGGCAGCCGGGAAAATCAATCCACTTGGAAAACCTCCGGTTTTCTCGAGTGCTACGCACTCGAGACCGCCTCGTGCGGTCGGGCCGGCACTTTATCCACAGCCTGCTAGCCTCACGGCGCCGCTCGGAACGGCCGCGGGCGAACGAGCCACCAGCTCGCTACCACGGCCGCTCCGAAGATCGTGTAGGCCGTCACGAACACCCACGGGGGCGCCTGCCAATAAAGAAGGCGGCCGAGCCAGTGGGCGATGAAGGCACCTGAGTAGGTGGCATGGCCGGCGGCCGCGCGGAGGGAGTCCTCGAGCGAGGTCAGCGGGCAGGGAACTCCCGCCCACGCCTCCGCGACCACCAAGCCGATCGCCGCCAGATGGAGCGCCCGGAAGGATGGGTTGCGGACCGATCGCCACCGCAGCGCCCCGCCGACGAGGATCGCCACCAGGCCCAAGACGACGAAGGCCACGAAGGCCACGTGGAGGGCGAGGACGGCGTCGGCGAGGAGGCGGGCGGTGGTGGCACTCATCGTTGGCCCGGCGGGAGAAGCGGGAAGGCGATCCCGATCGGGTTATCGCCGCTGACACCCGGCGGTTCCAAGGGAAGGAGGGGGAGCGATGACCGATCCGTACGCCGATTTCGATCCGTCCCGGGGGCGCTGGATCTGGTGGGCAGTCGGCCTCTACGGCGTCAGCTTCCTCGTCCCGACCGTTCCCCTGTGGAACAGCGGTTCATTCTCCCTCGGCATCCACCTGTTCGCCATCTCCTTCATCATCTTCGTCGCCGGCCTGATCAATCCGGGAATCTGGGGGTCTGAGCGGGACGCGACGAGTTTCCTCCTCTTCGGTCTCCCCTGGCTCGCCAATCCGCTCCTCTGGTGGTGCCTTGTGGCCTGGGCCGACGGTCGGCGGAGGACGGCGGCGGTGACCGGCCGGCTCGCCTTCCTCTGCGGCCTGGCGGGAATCTTCCCCGGGTTCATCTTCGCCCCTTACTGGGTCTGGATGGCGAGCCTGGCCCTTCCCTCCATCGGCTTGGCGATGACCCATTCGGCCGTGCGCGACCGTCTTCTCAGCGACCGAATGGCGTCGCCCCGGATCGCTCCCGACGGGCGGGATCCGCCGTCAGGTCGGGTATAATGAGCATCCCGGCTCGCATTTGCGGGCCCCTCGGAGGATCGCCATGCACCGCTCGATCACGTCCCGTCTCCTTGCGCTTCTGACCCTCGTCGCCGCCCTGTCGGCGGGGGCGAGCCGGGCCGCCGAAGAGCCGCTCCGCGTCCTGTTCCTCGGCGATCAGGGGCACCATCGCCCCGCCGACCGCTTCGCGCAGCTCCAGCCGGTCCTGGCCGACCGCGGCATCGAGCTTGTTTACACCGAATGGCTCGAGGATTTAAACCCGCAGACGCTTTCGAAGTATGACGCGCTGGCCGTCTACGCCAACATCGACGAGCTCCCTGCCGAGCGCGAAGCGGCGATCGTCGACTTTGTCCGCTCTGGGCACGGCCTCGTGCCGCTCCACTGCGCGAGTTTTTGTTTTCGCAATTCGCCTGTCTGGGTCGACATCGTCGGCGCCCAGTTCCAGCGCCACGACGGCGGCGAGTTTCGGACGACGAATCTCGCCCCTGACCATCCGATCATGAACGATTTCCAGGGCTTTCAAAGCTGGGACGAGACCTACGTCCACACCCGCCACAACACCCGCGGCCGGACGGTTCTCGAGGAGCGCGTCGAAGGGGATCTCCACGAGCCGTGGACGTGGGTCCGCAGCGAAGGGAAGGGGCGCGTCTTCTACACCGCCTGGGGTCACGACCAGCGCACCTGGGGCCATCCCGGCTTC
>SIAG01000169.1 GCA_009691925.1 Planctomycetaceae bacterium | reverse complement strand
CGGCCGTCCGCGACAAGGTGGGGGATTCGTGGCCGATTGCCTCCTACAGCGAGTTTGCCGATGACCCGGCGCCGACGCCGGCCGAGATGCTCTCGGCGGTGTCGTTTCTCGTCGGCGACTGGATCGACGAGAGCCCCGAGGGAAAGACCACGATCAACTACCGCTGGGAAGACGACGGTAATTTCCTCCTTGGCGACTACACGCTCGCCGTCGCCGGGATGCCAGAATCCCGCAGCCATCAGCGGATCGGCTGGGATCCGCTCGAGGGGGTGATCCGCAGCTGGACGTTCGATTCCGACGGCGGCTTCAGCACCGGCGAGTGGGTGCCGACGGAAGCCGGCTGGGTGATCAAGTCGGATGCCACGATGCCCGATGGCACGACCGGCTCGGCCACCGTGACGGTGACGCCGACTGACGCCGATCACTTCATCGTCCGCTCGAGCGATCGGATCATCGGCGGCGTCGACGAGCCGGAGTTTGAGCTGACGGTGGCCCGCCGGCCGCCGCAGCCCGAAGGGGCGCTTCCAGGCGCTGAAGCGAAGCCGGCCGCTCCCCCGGCCGCTGGCGCGCCGAAGCCGAGCCCGGCGCCGGCAGTGCCCGGCGCCGCGAAGCCGGCCACCGTGCCCACGACCCCGGCCGTCAAGATCGTGCCGGCCGCCCCAGCTGCCCCGGGGCCTGCTGCCGTTAAGCCGGCCACGCCGGCTCCGGTCGGCGGAGTGAAGCCCGCGGTCCCCGCCGTGCCGGCGACGCCGGTCGTTCCCGGCAAGCCGCTGGCGAAGTAAGTCGTTGCCCGTGTGGCGTGGCCAGTGGCTGAGGGTCGCTGGCCACGCCCTGAGGTGGACTCGGGGAAATTGATTCGGCGCGTCCGAACCGAAGCCCCGCGAGCCACGAAGAGTTTGCCCGCTTGTCGCGCGATCCTGCTGAGGGCTCCCGCGGCGCCAATTTCCACGAACCATCCCGGGATTCAATCCCAACTTCAAAGGTGCTTTTCGAATGCGCGCGATCCTTGCGTGTGCCTGTGCGGTGCTCCTCGTGGCGGAGATCCCGCTCGTGGTCGAAGCCCGTCCGCCGATGGGGAGAGTCGGTGGCGGCGGTGCCCGACCGTCGGCTCCCGCGGCCCGTCCGCAGATGTCGCGGCCGGCTCCGCAGATGCAACGGCCACAGCAGCAGATGCAGCGCCCTGCGCAGCAGATGCAGCGGCCACAGATGAACGCGCAGCGGCCCGCGCAGCAGATGCAACGGCCCCAAATGAACATGCAGCGGCCGAACATGGGGCAGCAGATGGCTCGCCCGGCACAGCCGATGTCGCGGCCGAGCCCGCAGATGAACACGCAGCGGCCGAACATGGGGCAGGCGATGCAGCGCCCCGCGCCCGGCGGCATGCAGGGCATGCAGCGCCCCGCAGGCCAGCCCAATTTCCAGCGCCCCGGCATGGGGACGAACATGGCTCGCCCCTCATTCCCAAGCGCCGCCAACCAGCCTGCGCCGCAACCCGGCCAAATCGGTGGCGGCGTCAGCCGGCCCGGCATGGGGGGCGTCGGCGGCGCCGGCATGACGCGGCCTTCCCCGCAACCCGGAAATCTCGGTGGGCTTAACCGCCCCGCGCCGCAGCCGGGGAATCTCGGCGGGCGCCCGGGCGGGCTCGGCGGCGCAGGCACGCTTCCTGGCCAGGTTGGCGGCGGCTCGGCGAGCCGTCCTGGTGGCGGCTTTGCCAATCGGCCCGCTCCGTCGTTCCGCCCCGGCCAGATCGGCGGCGCGGGGCAAGGGGCTGGCGCCGGTGGCTTGGGGGGCAACCGACCCGGTGGGCTCGGCGGGGCGACGACGCTTCCTGGGCAGATCGGCCCTGGGGCTGGTGGGAATCGTCCCGGCGGACTCGGTGGTGGGACTGGCCCCGGCGGCGCCACAACGCTGCCAGGTCAGATTGGCGGCGGTAACCGCCCCGGCGGGATCGGTGGTGGAAACCGGCCGGGTGGCCCTGGTGGAGCCACGACCCTGCCTGGCCAGATCGGCGGCGGCGGTAATCGGCCGAGTCTCGGTGGGATCTCGACAAAGCCTTCCTTTCCGCAGCCTGGCGGCGGAATCGGTCCCAATCGGCCCGGCGGCATTGGCGGCGGGAATCGCCCGACGGGTCCCGGTGGGGCGACCACGCTCCCCGGTCAGATTGGCGGCGGTGGCGGCAATCGCCCCGGCGGCATTGGCGGCGGGAATCGCCCGACGGGTCCCGGTGGGGCGACCACGCTCCCGAGCCAGATCGGCACCACCAAGCCTTGGCCGCCGGGTGGCAGGCCCGGTGAAGGGGGCTGGAATCAGGGGGGCCGCCCCGGCATCGGTGGCAACCGCCCCGGTGACTTCAACGGCAATCGGCCGAACTGGAACAACCGCCCCGGCTACAACGGCAACAACAATCAGATTGGCAACAACGTCAACGTCAACAACAACAACTTCAACATCAACAACTACGGCGGTGGTGGCTACGGTGGCGGCTACAACAGCGGCTACAACAACGGCTGGAGCAACTGGGGGGCGTTTGGCGTGGGCGCCGGCGTCGGGGCCCTGGCTGGCTGGGGCCTCGGCAATTCGTATGGCTACGGTGGTTATGGCGGCTATGGCGGCGGCTATGGCGGCTACGCCAACGCCTGGAACAGCGGCTACGTCAATCCCTCCTACGACAACTGGTACAACGGCTGCTGGGGGAATGGCTGGGCTTCGCCGGTCGCTTTCGGCGCGGCGACGCTGGGGATGTCGTCGATGGTCAGCTCGTGGGGGCTGGGCTCGAGTTCGCTCGGGTATGCGACCAGCTACGCCAATCCGTACTACGGCGCCGAGGCGGCCACGGTGGCGTCGGCCTCTTCCTACGACTATTCCCAGCCGATCGCGATGAATAACTACATCACGAGCGAAGGTGGCAATGCCTCGAACTCCGCGCAAGGGGGCGAAGCGCAAGGGGGCGACGGCGGGGCCGGTACGGCAGCGGCTCAGGTCACCCCGGCCCAGGCCGAGGCCAACAAGGCCCTCGACGAAGCGCTTGGCAAGTTCAAGCAGGGCGACTACCCCGGCTCACTTGCGAGCATCGATAGAGCGGTAAAGTCGGCGCCAAATGACACCGTGCTCCATGAGGTGCGGGCGCTGGCGCTGTTTGCCCTTGGCCGCTACACGGAAGCGGCGGCGACGCTCAACGCGGTGCTCGCCGTGGCGCCGGGGATGGACTGGACGACGATGAGCGGCCTGTATGGCTCCGTCGACACCTACACCGGGCAGCTGCGGAAGCTCGAAGACTTCTGTCGCTCCAATCCCGGCAGCGGCGCCGGGCATTTTGTCTTGGCCTATCACTACCTCGTCGGCGGCCATGCCGATCTGGCGGCCGAAGCGCTCAAGGTGGTGGTGGCAAAGCAGCCGGGCGACATCGTTTCCAAGCGGCTGCTTGAATCGCTCGAGCCGCCGGCGGAAGGGAAGGCGGAGGAGGTGGCTGCTGCGGCGGAGGCTACCAAGCCAGCCGCGCCGGCTGCGAATCAGCCGGCGGCACAAACGCCAGCGCAGGCTGAAGCTCCGGCGGAGGCCGAGACAGCCGGCCCGGAGACCGATCTCGTCGGCACCTGGAAGGCCACCGAGGGGAAGAACTCCGTCACCCTCACGATCGGCGAGGATTCGTCGTTCAGCTGGAAGGCCGAGCCGGAAGGAAAGCCGGCGATCGAACTGAAGGGCTCGCTCGACAGCAACGCCGATCAGATCGCCCTCCAGACGGAGGCTCAAGGAACGATGGTCGCCAACGTGAAGTCGAAGGGCCCCGATGCCTTCGACTTCCTCGTCGAAGGGGCCCCGAAGGACGCCAAGCCGCTCCAGTTCGCGAGGCAGAAATAGGCCATTGGGGGCGACCATTTGCCTCTCCTGCATCCCTCAAGCCCCTGCTGGTTCACTCTGAATGGGGGTTTCGGTAGGGTGTTTTGGTAGGTTGAGGTGCTTGGGTTGGTTGGGCGATTTGTGCTTCCCGGGGCTAAAAATGAAGATTCTGTGAGTGTCGGGCGAACTGTTTGACAAGTTTGGCGATCTCTCATAGATTGCGTCGCGTCAGGGCAAGTGTCTGATGATGGTTTGATGGCACAGATCTGTTTCCAGTGTTTTTTTCACCCAAAAAAGGGCTTTTCATGAAAACCAGACTCTTTCTTGCTCGTGTCATGGCGCTTGCCTTTGTGGCTGGCGGCATCGCGGCGAGCCTTCCGACGGAGGCCATGGCGGCTAACCGTACATGGACCAACCTCTCCACAACAACTTCCGGCAATAAAAGTAAGTGGGGTACCACCGCGCAGTACTCGACGAACTGGAGTGCAACCGCGAACCCGACTAGCTTAGACACGGCTGTTTTTACGGGTGCTCAAGGCATTACCCAGGTAAACACGATCATTTCTAACAACACCCCAGTTGGGCAGCTCACGTTCGGTGGCACCACGGCGTACACCTTCCAAAAGAACTCAACGACCGGTTCGCTGTTGATCAGTGGCAATGGAGGCGTCCCGAATCTCGGGATTGTCAACAACTCAAGCGCTAAGCAGATTTTTGATGCCGGTGTGAAGCTCGGGGCTTCCAATGTGGAATTCCGCTCCACAGGTAGCGGTGCTTCGGCCTTGAAGTTCACGGCTTTGGATGTCGGTACGGGTCGAGCTACCGTTACTAACAATGCCGAAATAGTTGGATTGGCGGGGACTGCTTCCGGTTCCTACGAAGCCAAGGGGTCTGGTTTGCAAGTCATCAATTTCGCCCCCAGTTCCATGGTGGGGGGGCTGATTGTCTCTGGTGGCAACGTTACTTCCGATGGCGATAGTTCCAATACGTCCCTCGATGTCACCGGTGGCAACTACGTCGGCGGCGGCATCTTTAAGGACGTCGAAGTCACGAGTGGTAACCTGGATCTTTCAGGCTTGGCGAGTATGAGTACGAGCTCTGCCGGAACTGGCTACAAGCAGTCGGGTAGTGGCGTCACGAAGATGGATGTTGGCTGGGACGCGGATAATATGGTAACCTTTAACAGCTCTGTGAACGTCAACACTGGCGGATTTACCCTCGGCGGTGGTTTGTCGCTCGATGGTGCTGGCTTGGGTACTGCGAGTTTTGCCCCAGGTACGACTTGGAATCTGTTCCAGGGTACTAATTTCACGTCGGGGTCTGCTTCTCCGGAGAATAACCCGTCGAACTTCAGTCAATTTGCTCTCAGCAACGCTGCTGATAGCCCCTATAATGGCAAGTTCACGAACGTTGGGCCGGATTGGGTCGGTACCGCGTCCGCTGACGGCTCGTTTCTTGTCTTCCAGGCAGCGACCGGCAACCTTGTTGTGGTGCCCGAGCCTTCGACGATCGTCTTCGCCGGCCTCGGCGTGGCGATGTCGGGCTGGACAATGTGGAAGAAGCGTCGCCTCAGCAGGCTTCTTGCTGCCAAGGCTGGCTGATTCCGCGGTCATGTTAAGGTGAAAACTCTGGCCTGACACCAGATCTGTTGATCAAGTCCTGCGGCGGGCGCACCGGTGCCCGCCGCAGGCTTTTTTATGCGCTGAAGTCACTGGGGGCGCCGTGCCCTGGGCCCCGTCGATTGTGTCGGGCGCGGCCTCGCGCAATGCCGCGCCGAACGAAAGCGCCCGGAGGGCATGATCCCCATGCTGCGGGCTCCAGGCCCCCCGAGTCGTGGCGAGCCAAAGGCCTTAGGGAGCGGCGTGACGGTGGAGCAATTCCGCCGGGATGACGTCGAGGGCCGATTCGTGTGTGGCTGCCAAGACCACCGGCGGGGCATGCCCCGCCCGGGCGGCCTCGAGCCAGCGGAGGGCGCAGAGGCACCAGCGATCCCCTACGACGAGACCAGGGAAGCCCCACTGCGGCTGCGGCGTGACGAGATCATTGCCGACCGACACCGTGAAGGCGAGGAAGTCGGCGGTCATCACGGCGCAGACGGTGTGGGCCCCCGGATCGGAGGTAACCGATCGGCAGCAGCCGTCGCGGAGAAATCCGGTCAGGGGGGCATGGGAACAGGCCACGAGCGCCTCGCCGAGGACATTGCGATCAGGGCTGCGGTCGGTGGGGGCCGGAGGACGGTCGAAGGCGATCATCGGTGGAGAGGCCAAAGGGGGCACGGGCTAGGGTGAACGATCGGCGATCGATCGCCCCTCGAGAGCTATGATGCACCCTAAGGCTGCCAGGGGGCAAGCCGTGGGATGTGCCGATAGGATCGGCACGGGAAAAGTCTTCGGCCGGAGGGCGCGATGCTGTCTTTGGAGGAGCCGACATCTGGGCGCTGGCTCACGCAGGTGGAGGGGCACCTCGACGAGCTCCTCATCGACCACGCCCATTGCGAGAAGAAAGCTGCCGGCGTGGCCATGAATCTCCTCTTCTCGTATGTCGACTGCGTCCCCTTGGCACGGGCGATGACGGAGATCGTCGAGGAGGAGCTGCAACACTTCCGGATGGTGCTCGATCTCCTCCAGCGCCGCGGGATCACGTTTCGAAAGCTCTCCCCTTCGTCGTATGGCGCCAGGCTCCAGGCGCTCGTGCGCCGGGAGGAGCCGGCCCGGGCCGTCGATCGGCTCCTCGTTGGGGGGCTGATCGAGGCCCGCAGCTGCGAGCGTTTCGCCCTCCTCCGCGACCATGTCGCCGACGCTGAACTCCGCGCTTTCTGGGGAGGGCTGTTTGAATCGGAGGCCCGGCACCATGCCACGTATGTCTGCTTGGCAAAGGAATTCCAGAGGGAAGCGGAGGTGGTGGCACGGCTGAGGGAATTGGCCGCCGCCGAGGCAGCGATCATGCGCGAGGGAGAATCGCAGCCGCGGATGCACTCCTGACCCGTACGATGTCAGGCACGCAAGTCGTCAGGCAAACCAGGGCGCGAGCGCTCGCCGGGAGAGGGCGCTCTTATTCAAGTGCCAAGTCGACAAAAAAAGACGCCCAAAGCGATCAGCAGCGCCTCCCCAACCGCCGCTGCGGCCAGCCCGAAGCCACCTCCCGGCGGCGGTGCGGCCAAGACTTTTGCCATCAATGAGGCGATCGCCGTCGGCGTGCTTGTGGCCCTGGCGATCCATGGGCTCCTCCGCTTCTTGGGCGCTGCGGTGGAAGTGCCGGGCTCCCCTCTTGGTGATGATCCTGATCGGCGGGGCGATCCTCGTGGCCGGGCTTCTCGGGCAGGTGATGGCGGGGGTTTTCGGGGCCGATCTCCTCGCCGGCGTGGCGATCCTCACGAGTGTCTTCCTCGGCGAGTGGCTCGCCGGTGTGCTCGTCGTCCTCATGCTCTCCGGGGGAAGGCGCTCGAGGCCCGCGCGGTGAGCCGGGCAGGAAGTGTGCTGGCGGCACTTGCCCGGAGGATGCCGACGCCCGCCCACCGCCGCGAGGCGGGAGGGATCGTCGATGTAGCGCTTGCCGCCGTGGCCGTGGGGGATGTCGTCGTCGTTTTTCCCCACGAGATCTGCCCGGTGGACGGCGAGGTGATGGCCGGGCACGGGACGATGGACGAGAGCTATCTCACCGGCGAGCCGTGGCGGATGCAGAAGGCGCCGGAGACGGCCAACGACGTCACCGGTGAGGCCGCCGGCGCCGTCGTCATGGATTCGGCGCTCGAGCGGGTCGACGAGCTTTTCCACATCGGCAAGCGCCTCCGCACGATCGCGCTGCAAAGCGCCGTCGGCGGCATGGCCGCGAGCCTCGTGGGGATGGGATTCGCGGCCGCGGGGCTGCTCTCGCCGGCAGCCGGGGCCCTCGTCCAAGAGGCGATCGATGTCGTCGCTGTCCTCAATGCCCTCAGGGTGGCAAACGACAACGGGCAGCTCACCGATTACGGCAATGGCCCCGACCGCCGCGGCACGTGACTCTTCCAGGCAGATCAGTCGAGGTGCTGCCCCAAATGCGCATCGCGTAGCGACGCTCCCGGACGGAGGGCCCGCTCGGCAACCCCGGCCGCTGCCGAGCCGCCGAGCCACAGCGCCGCTCCGGCGAGGGCCCCGGTCACAATCGCCGCCGGGCCCGCAGCGGCGGTGGCTGCGCCACAGATCGCGGCGCTCGCCGCCAGCCCGGCCGATTCGCCGGCCCGGCGGCTCCGTTCGGGGGAGTGGCCCGCCTGATGGGCGCTCCACTCGGCCATCATCGCCGCCCCCTCGGCGACGAGCGTGGCCGGAAGGAGGGTTCGCAGGCCGAAGCGGACCGTCGTGCCCAGCACCGTGCGGATCAGCACCCGTTCGGCGGCCCCAGCTGCGGTCCGTGCGACGACCACGGCCGCCACCCGGGCTGTGGCACTGGCGACCCGCGAGGCGAGGAGATCGACCTGCCGGCTCCCGCGCTCGCCGGTGGCGCACCAGGTAGCGAAGTGCTCGCAGTTCTCCACCACTGGGCAGTAGCCGTCGCGGCCGACGAGCGACAGGGCCCGCGCGGCGATCTCGTCGGGGGGATGGAGGGCGGGCGGATCGGTGATCACGCGGATCGGCAGCCCGGCGGCAAACTCCGCCACGCTCGTC
>SIAG01000168.1 GCA_009691925.1 Planctomycetaceae bacterium | reverse complement strand
GTTCCCCAGCCGGTGCCGGTAGCGCCCTCGGCTTCCCCGCCTTCGGCAGCAGCGGTCGACGACACCAGTTCGGTACGCAGTTTCTCTACGGCGCCACCATCAACCACTGGTTGACGGACCCGACTGTCGCTGCAGCCCGACCCGACCGCGACGAGGATCAATCCAAGCCCGAGGGAGGGCAGCAGCCCACGGCGGAGCGCTGCCACCGGAACGTCTGCGGCCCGGACTGATCGCTCATTTCTTGAACAGGTTGGCATCGAGCACCATCTCCCCGAGGTCGTTGTCGCCGGCGGCAACCTTGATTTTCTTTCGCCCCTTGGCGATCTTCTCCGCCTTCCCCTTCACGCTAATCTCGCCGATGTAGCCAGCCTTTTCATGCCACAGTTGGAGCTCGATATCCCCGGCGGGTAGGTTCTTAATCTCGAAGCTGCCATCGGCTGCCGAAATGGCACCGTACGGGTTCGGACGGATGAGCACCCAGGCCTTCATCCAGGGGTGAATGTTGCAAGTAACCTGGGCCGGAATCGCCTCCTCTACCTTGAATGTCAGCTTCGATTCGCTGCCGGCGGCGATCAGGCTGTTTGACGGGGGATTCTTCAGGGTGGCGACATTACTGTTGTGGCCGACGGTATCGGAGTTCTTCAGGATCAGCGTCTGTCCAGTCTGTACGAACGCCACATGGGGTTCGAAGCGGCAATCCTTATTGTCCATCAAGATGTCATCCTTACTGCCGACGAGATCCGGGTGGACCTTGGCCACCTTGTCGCGCACGAAGACAACGACATTCCCGATGCCGCCGTCGGCGCCGACAGTGAGCTCCTCGTTGAGCAGTTTGTGCTTGCCGCAGACTTCGATGTCCTTGTCGGCTTTCAGCTCCGCGGCGGTCGGGGCCGTGCCGCCGAACTTGAAGCGGCCCTTGATCGTCCCCCAGTCGTCGGCGATGGCGGCCGGGGAGGCAAGGAGAAGGGCAACAGTGGCCGTGGCGCCGATGGTGGTTCGGACTCTCGTAACGTGACGGGGCATGCGTGAATCTCCGGGGCGGATCGGGATCGATGGTGTCGGGGGATTAGTCACTGCCGGCGGCCGCGATCGTGCGGTCGATGGCGGGCGGCTGCGAATCGAGCAGCGTCACGCTGCCGGGTCCTGGGAAAATGGTAGGCGCGGGGTCTTCGGAGGGGCCAGGAATCGGTTTTGCCGGCGCCTGCTCGAGCGATGCGGAGGGCGCGGTGGCCGGGTCCGCGGGGGTCTGCTGCTTGAAATAGGCCTCGAGGGAGAGATTTTGCTTCGCGAACCGGTCGTAGTGCATGAGGAGATCGGTCAGGGCGTCGATCTGCTGCTCACTCGTGCCGTGGTAAAGGTCTTGGCTGACCGGCTTTTCGAACGGGATGTTGACCGGCATTCCCGTATAGGGGAGGAAGCGCTTCGGGTTGGCGATCCAGTTGTGAACGTACCCGGGCCGGAGCCGCTCGTGAACGACCTCGAGTTGCGGCGCCAGCGCTTTAGGGTTCCCCGCCGGGGCGTAGGGACCGACGAGGTGGCATTTCACGCAGTAGTTGTTGTTGGTGACGATCTTCATCGCCCCGTCCAGATGCCCCGGATGGGCCGCCTCGGCGACCGTTACGGAGCTCTCATCGAGACGGGGATCGTAGACATACGGATAGTCGGCACCGTCCACGGCGGAGAAGTAGTTCACGAGTGCCGACGCCTCGGAGGATTGGAAGTTGAACTTCGGCATCCGGAGCACGGCTGCCGGCCTGATCGGCGCCGGATTCAGAAGAAACTTGTAAAGCCAGCCGGACTGGACTTTGTTCCCCTCGCCGACCAGCGGCGGGGGGAGCCAGCCCCAGGCATCGTCAGCCTTGGCGTTGGGATTGATCAACCTTTCGTCAGCGATCACCACCGGGAAGAGCAGCCGGGCCAGATCTCCGCCATGGGCCGGGTAGTGCTGGCCGGCGGCGATGGCGTCGGTGGGGACGACAAGATTCGGGCCACCAACGATTCGCGGAGCGCCGTCGATGAGGACGTCGTGCCAGAGCATGAACGGACGATGGGGAACCGCCTCAGCATCATCCTCCTCGATGCCCACGCCATCCTCGTCCACGGACTGGGGCTTCCCGGTTTCGGGGTTCAGCTGGGGCATCCCGATGAGCGTCGCCCGGCGGCGCCCTTGACGATCCGTGACGAGCGATGTCGCCACCTCGGCCGGAGCGAAGTGCGGGGAGAGGAACGGATAATCGACCGGCTCCTGCCCCTCGCCGAGAGACTCCGGGCGGTAGCGGACGTCCCACCGGTCCATTTGGAGAGTGTGGCAGCCGCCGCAGTTGTACTGCTCGGCGACTTTCAGCCCGGAGAGCCTGGCCTGCTCGCGCTCGGACGGCGCGTAGACGAACTGCGGCGCCGGGGGCTCTGCGACGAGCCCGAGCACGAACGTCATCACCGCTTCGCGCTGGGCATCATTGAAGGGGAACTGCGGCATCCGGTAGCGTTCGTTGTAGCCCTTGTTCTCTGCTTTCTTGTAGTCGTAGCTGCGGGGCGCGCGGAGCTTCTGCCAGAGGAATCCCTCTCGTTCGTGGGCGAGGAGTTTCTCGAGGAAGAACCCGGTGTTGGGGTCGACCGATTCCGGCGACACGTGGGCCTCATCCGCCGAGGCGTAGGCCAGATCAGAGTCGAGGCCGTCGGCTCGCTTCGCGTCACCGTCACCGTCATGGCCGGAGCCGTGACCGTCGCCGGCGGCACCGATCGCGTGGTCGGTCGGGGCGTCGTGGGCGTCATGACCAGCCGCACCAGCGTGTCCGCCATGACCATGGGCGAGTTGGGTCATGACGAACTTTGAGACCTGCTCGAAGGCGATCTTCGAAGATTCCTTCCGTCCCCAGTCGGCTAGCGCTGCTCCGGCCGCCTTGGAATCCTCGAAGCCTGGGATGTCGTGGCAACCAGCGCAGGAAAGCTTGGCGATCGTTTTCTTGCCGACATAGTCGAGGAGTTTGGCATCGCGGTTGGCAACGGAAACGTCAAGGAGCATCCGCTCGTCACCGAGGATCGAGGCCATCTCGGCACCGAGGCCGTCCTGGAGGACATTCTTCGCCCGGACTTCGGGGAATCGTTCCTTTAGATACATCAGCGCCAGTTCTTCAGTGGCGGTGCGCTCGGCATCGGTGAGCGAGGTGGCCGAAGGGATGTCGGTGGCTTTCCAGTCCTCGGTCGAAGTCAGGAGGTAGGCCGTGGCATCGGCGGCCGGATCGCTGACGCTGCCGTCAGCCTGCTTGACCGGCTCGAGGAGGACGTTCGGCATGATCGTCCGTGGGTGGTAGCGAGCCGGTTCCCGGAGCCAGCTGTAGAGCCACTCCTGCCCGCGCGGGTGGGAGGCCACCTTGGCGCCGACGCGGGAGAGATTCGGCCCGTGCGTGCTCTTCGCTTCGGGGAAATCGCCATGCTGATGGCAGGCGAGGCAGCCGCGCACCTGCACGACCTTCTTCCCGCGCTCGATGTCGGGGGCCGATGTGATCCCCTCCCACGGGGCGACATACTCAAACGGGGCGCTAGCCCCCTGGAGATAGGTAATCATCGAGCGGATCTCGATCGGCTCATAGCGCTGCGATTCCTCCAGGCTCTTCCCCGAGAGGTGCTCCCAAAGCCCGAAGAACCGGGGCATTTTCGTCGATGGGCGAAAGTCTTGCGGGTTGCGCAGCCAAGCGTAGAGCCATTCGAAGCTGTCCTTAGCGGCGACATGCCGGAGACTCGGGCCGACCTTGGGGAGCGTGCCCGGGGTCTCGGGGTCCTTCAGCTGAGCGGCGAGCGTGTGAGAACGGGCCGAGAGCTTGGCATCGTCGCCGCCGGCAGCGTCGAGATCGAGGAGATCTCGGAGCTGCTGCCGCGCCTGCCTGCCATCAGGACTCGAGCGGACCTCCTCAACGAGTCGCTTCACCCCTGCGCCGAAGGCTTCCAGCCCTGGATCAGTGGCGATCGCTTCGGCGACCTCGTGGAAGTTCGGGGTGACTCGCATGTCGGGGCCGACGCGCTTGTCAAGGCCGGCGTAGCCGTTGATCTCGTGGCAGCCGTAGCAGCCGTACTGGCGGATCAGGTGGTAGCCCTCGACCACCTTCGGCGCGGGGGGCTCGGGAAACCTCTCGGAGGGTTCGAGATCAACCACCTCATGATGGCATTTCAGGCAGCTTGACTCCTCGAACCGGTTCGGGAGCATTGGCTGGATCCAGTGATGGTTGTTGAACCACCCGTGCTCGTCATGCCACTGGTGCCCCTGAACCGGCGAATCGGGGGTGTGTGAGGACCACTTGAAGCTCGTCGCGCTCCCTTGCCCCTGATGGCAGATCGTGCAGCCGAAAGTCTGCATCGGGTGGGGGCTGGTCGATCCGACGAAGAGATCGAGACGCGGGTGGGTGGCGTAGGGTTGGGGGACGCCGCGTCGGATCGCGAGTTGGAGGGGGCGGCCCCCCTCAGGAGACCCGACGAGCGTCGAGACAGCGGCCTGCCGCGCGAGTGTCTTGCCGCCGTCGATGCCGGCGATGACATCCCCCGCCATCAGGCCGGCCACTGCCGCGGGCGATCCGGGGACAACGAAGCTGACCGTCGGATCAGCGGCGTTGAACAGACCGTGGGGGGCGAGGTTGAAGCCGTAGAGCTTCTCAAGTTGGGCATTGCCATCCCCCTGGACGGCCGCCGCGGGAGCGCCTGGCTCGGCGGCTGTGGGGAGGGCGATAGCGATGGTGCCCTGTTCGCAGTAGGCCGGCTCGGTGGCGGCACCGGGGAGCGACTTGTCCATTCCCTTGTGGCAGGTAACACACCGGTCGAAGCGCGCGACATCGCGGAAATTGTTGTTGAGCGTCAGCTGTGGCAGCCAGATCTGGTCAATCCGCAACGGGCTGTTGAAGGCATCCAGAACCGGCAGTTCGAGGAGCGTCTTGCCGGTATTCGGGGCCCGGTCTTTGAGCGTCTTTGCCAGTTGACCGACCTTGTTGCGGTGGTCAGCGAGATTCTTGGCAGCCGCATCCTCGGCCGCAGTGACATCGCGGAGCGTCGATTCGAGGGCCTTGCGATGGGTGTTGGCGACCTGGTTGACCTGGATGGCCTCGACGACCTCCCCCTTTTTCGCCTGGGCGATCCCTGCGAGGGTGTCGAGGCGTGATTGTGGCGCGTCCTCGGCAACGGCCAGTTCGTAGTCGGCCCGGCACTTGTCAAACTCCGCCTTCCGGAGCTTCAGCTTCCCGGCGAGGTTGTCCTCACGGAACTTCGCCCGCTTGGCGATGTCGCGCATCCGCTCGACCAAGTCGCCGCGGATTGTCAGCCGCTGGCCTGGGTCGGTCTGCGACACGAGCAGATCAACGTCGGTTTGGACGCGATCAGCGGCGACAGCATCTTCGTCAACCGTCCGGGCGCGCTCGAGAAACGCCGCCGTCAGCGGCGGGTCGATCGCCGCACGGCGGGCATCGGCGAGGGCAACCTCGAGATCGGCCGTCTTCGTGGCGTAGGTGTCGGAGCTTTCCTCCGCGACCCGGGCCGACGCCGACCACGTCTCAAGCTCGCGGAAGCCCTTTTGGTATTTCTTCCAGGGCCTGTTGTGGTCGGCCGAGAGCATCGCGATCGTCGTGAGCAGCAACACGATTGCCGTGAGGCCAAAGACGACGTGCAGCAGTTTAAGATCGTACCAAGTTTTTTCTGTGGCAGGCATGGCAGCGGCTCGGAAGGAGGTAGGGCCCGCGGTGTCGACGCGCGATTCGGACGGCTGGGGGCCGGCGGCGTCAGAAGTTGAGGGAGAACTCCGGGATACTGATGAGATACTTCAGATTGAGCGTCCAGCGGAGAACCATCTTCAATGGCAAGGAGAGCATCAGCAGCATCAGATTGATCATCACCAAGTAGCGAATAAGACCCATTTTCGCGAAGTATTTACGGAACACCGTGACGGCTAGGAGTGGCGGCAGGAGGAACAGGTAGGCCGCCATGACCACCAGCCCCGGGGCCTCCCGGAGAAGGATCGTCCCTATCTGGGCGTACCACGGAGCGTCGGCGGCGACCCGAGGGAGCGGACGGTTGAGAAGATTCACCCAGAACATCTGCGGGAGATCGACGTTGTTGAGAACCTCGACCTTATACGGGCTCCAAAACTCAAACGGCCCGAAGAAGTTCCAGTTTGGGCCACGCAGGAACGTGCCGAGGATGATGAGCATGATCCACAGTTCGAGAAACCCAAACTGCCACGTGAGATAAGCGAACTTCCGCTCGTTGATCGAGTAGTAGCCGTTGCCTTTTTTGTTGAAGTCGAGGTAGGGCATCGCCATCAGCCCGAAGACCACCATGCTCGGAAGAGCGACGCCGGCGTACCACGGATCGAAGTAGACGAGCATCTCCTGGAGCCCGAGGAAGTACCACGGCGCCTTGGATGGATTCGGCGTCTTGACGCTTGAGGCGGGTTCCTCGAGCGGGGCTGGAAGAAGGAGGGCCCAAGCGAGGAGGAACGCTGACACCGCCACCATGCAGATCAGTTCGGTGTAGACCAAATCGGGCCAGACGAGGACCTTCTCGTCATTCTCCTTCTCCAGCGGCGGAAGCCCCTGTGCGATCCGCTCATCGTTCTCGACCGCCTGCTTCGTCGCTACCCAGGTGAAGAACGCCAGCAGGAAGACAAGCCCGACGATCGGGACGTTGTCGGGCTTCATGACGATCGACGCGAAGTTCTCGTCGGCCATCGCCAGCCCCATCAGGAGCAAAGCGGCATTGAAGACCGTCCAGGCGACCATCGGCTTGACGAAGAACTTCCGGAACACGAAAGCGATCGCGAACAGCGCCGTCGTTCCAGCGGTGTAGTTCACCGGCCCGGAGAGCGTGTTGACGAGCTTCCGGAGCGATTCAGGAAGGTGAGGAACCGAGGACGCCGATCCCGACATCGCCAAGCTGGCGAGGACCAGCATAGCCAAGGCCACGGAGGCCCAAAACCCGGCTTCGCCGATCCGGTTTTTCCGTCTCCAGATAAAGAACGCCGCGATGGCGTTCATGATCGCCAGGCCGGCGTAATACGACCCGAGGAATCCAGCTACGTCTTTGAGGAAGAGTCCGTTTGAATGCATGGAAGTAATACTACAGCGGGCCGCTGATGCCGCCGTCCTTTCGCACGCGCCAGAAGTGGATGGCCAAGAGCAGGGAGACCGCCAAGGGGATCGCGATGCAGTGAAGGACGTAAAACCGGTTGAGCGTCTCCTCGCCGACGAACCGGGCACCGAGGAGACCAAAGCGAGCGTCGGAGCCGTCGGTGATCATGTCGATGCCGCCGATGGTCAGCAGTTGCTGACCAGGCCCCTCGTACCCCAGCAGAGGCGAGGCCCGGGCCATGTTCGAACCGACCGTGATCGCCCAGATCGCCAGTTGATCCCACGGGAGGAGATAGCCGGTGAAAGAGAGGAGGAGCGTGAGGAGAAGGAGGATCACGCCGATCACCCAGTTGAACTCCCGCGGGGGCTTGTAGCTCCCGGTGAGAAACACCCGGTACATGTGGAGCCAGGTCGTGATCACCATGGCGTGGGCCCCCCAGCGATGGAGCTCACGCAAAACACCAAGGCTCGTGACATCGCGGAGGGCCAGGATGTCGTTGTAGGCCCACTCCAGCGTCGGCCGGTAGTAGAACATCAGCAGCACGCCAGTAACTGTCTCGACGAGGAACAGGAAGAACGTCACCCCCCCCATGCACCAAGTGAAGGAGAGGGCAATTCCCTGCTTCTTGATCGACACCGGGTGGAGGTGGAGAAAAAAATTGGTGAGCATCACCACGATCCGGTTGCGCCGATCGAGGGGCATCGGATGCCGGAAGATGCTTTTCCAGATCTGAGAGTTGCGGATCGTTTCGCCGATGGCCATGGGACGTTTGCCGGAGGTCAGGGACGGAGATGGCGGGGAAGCGAGGGACGCTGAGTGCGGGCCGGGAAAACTTCAGACGGTGATGTACGAATCGGGGTCGGCCCACTGGCCGATTTCCTCGTGGAAGGTCCGTCCCTTGTCTATTTCGAGTTGCCCGTCGTCGGAGATCCGGATCGCATACCGCTCAAGCGGCCGCGGGGCCGGCCCCTCGAAGTTAACACCATCTTTGTAAAACCCGCTGCCGTGGCAGGGGCACTTAAATTTCTGCTCCGCCTCAAGCCAGTTCGGCGTGCAGCCTAGGTGGGTACAGACGGTTTTCAGGGCATAAATCTGCTGCAGGCCGCCAACGTCGCTGTTGACGACCCAGACGCCATACTGGGCGACATATTTCGTCTCCACCTTGCCGGCCGGAAAGCCTTCCCGGAAGCCGACCTTGAACCGGCTCGGCGGTTCGGCGAGGACGTTGGGGAACATGAACCTAGCCAGCCCCAGACCGAACAGCCCGCCGGTCATCGAGAGCGCGGTGAATCCAGTTGCCATGAACGACCCGAGCACCATCTCGAGAAAACCGCGCCGATCCGCCTCGGCATCAGCCCCCTTTTTCGCAACCGGTTTGACCGGCTTCGACGGGAGGATCGCGGCGGCCAACTTGGCCGGTGGTGAGATC
>SIAG01000167.1 GCA_009691925.1 Planctomycetaceae bacterium | reverse complement strand
GCTCGGGAGCGTCGCCGCGGGACGGCGACGGAAGCTCGGGAGCGTCGCCGCGGGACGGCGACGGAAGCTCGGGAGCGTCGCCGCGGGACGGCGACGGAAGATAGAGCAAGACCTCCGTCACCGGGGCGTCGGGACCGTGGCCGAGCCGGAGGCGGGCCTGGATGCGCGTCGCGCCGTCGGGGCCGGGGCCGCGCTCGACGTCCTCGGCCGTCACCGGCACCGCCGGCAGCAGCCGGCCGTACTCGGTCGATTCGAGGAGCCCAAGCCAGCGTGGCCGGGCCACCGTCAGCCACGCCTCCGGGGACGTGATGGCCTCGCCATCGGGGCCATCTCCCTCGGGGATCATGAGGAGATCGGGAAGGAGGTACTCCCGAACCAGAGCCTCGTCGTAATTGAACTCCTCCTTCGGGGCCTGGGCGGAGGCGTCGGGCGTCATGGTGGCGGCCAGAGGCAGGGAGAGAATGGTGGCGAAAAGTGGGGCACGGAGGCGCATGGTGAGGCTCCGGAACGCTGCGGTGGAAAGGCCGCTAGCCCCCGTCTCTCGGGTGCGGGCGGGACGGTGGAGATCGTAGCCGATCGGGGAAAGGGGGGGCGGATATCGATGGGTGCCCGGGGCCGGCGGCGGCGGGCTCGGGCGTGTGGTACCATCTCGATTGGGTTGGGGGGGGATCGCAGTCCCTGCGCCCAATCGGTTTCCACGAGCAAGATCGTATTCACGAGCAAGATCGTATTCACGAGGTGATGCATGCTGTCGGTTCGCCGCGATGTCCTCCGGTCGATCCTCTTCCTGCTGGCGGTCGCCGGCCTGTGTGTGACCGGTGTCGGACCGGCGCGTGCTGTCGATGCCGACGGCCCGGCAAAACAGCCGGCCCGGCTTCTCGTCGTGACTGTCACCAACGGCTTCCGCCACGGCTCGATCGAGACCGCCGAAGGGGTGCTCGAGAGGCTCGGCCGGGAGAGCGGACAGTTCAATGTCGATTTCCTCCGCCTCCCCCCGGGGCGCCCCGGGCAGCCGCAGGAGCCGAAGCGGAAGGATGGGACGAGCGACGCCGATTGGAAGCAGCAGCAGGAGGCCTACCAAGCGGATCTCGAGAAGTTCAAGGTGACCGACGCTGCCTGGAACAAGACCCTCTCCGAGCTCTTCGCCAAGGCGTTCGCGAAGGGGACGCTTGAGCAGTTCGACGGCGTCGTCTTCTGCAGCACCACCGGCGCCTTGCCGATCCCGAATCTCGACGAGTTCCTCGCCTGGGTGAAGGGGGGCAAAACGTTCATCGGCTTCCATGCCGCCGCCGACACGTTCAACGCCTCCGACGCTTACCGCGATCTCGTCGGCGGCGTCTTCGCCGGCCATCCCTGGAATGCCGGCGACGAGCATGGCTTCGTCGTCAACGATCCCGGCCATCCGATCGTGAACAGCCTGCCGGCCTCGTTCCGCTGGAAAGACGAGATCTACCAGTACGACACGCGCTTCGTCCCCGATGACGTCCGCGTTCTGGTCAGCCTCGACATGCCCCATTCGACGCCCAAGGAGCCGTGGCACGTACCGGTGAGCTGGATCCGCGACTTCGGCCAGGGCCGCGTCTTCTACTCGAACTTCGGCCACAACGAGTCGACCTGGAACGACAAGAAGTTCCAGGACCATTATCTCGCCGGGATCCTCTGGGCACTCGGCCGGATCAACGCGCCGGTGACCCCCAATCCCGATCTCCAGGCCCGCGAGTATCTCCATGGCGTTCTCGCTGCCGCGGCGGCGGCGGGTGCCGGTGGGGATGCGGCCAAGGCGACGGCCGAGGCCGAGAAGCTCTGTGCTGAGGCCGACGCGAAGTGTGCCGCCAACCCCGGCTGGGCCCGGGCCATGAGGCCGATGCTCCTCGAGATTCGCAATGCCGACGCGGCGGCTCGCACGGCGGCCTACGCGAAGGTCGTCGCCGAGCTCGACCAATAGTCTGCCGCGGCTGGTGGTTTGCGGCTTTTCGGGGGCCCGGCCGGGCGTGTCGCTTCCATCGGGGAGGGTTTGTCGATGCGCGCTCGGTTCGGCTCGGTCATCGTCGGTTGGCTCGCGGTCTTCTTGGCCGGGTACGTCGGGGTCGCCGGTCAGCCGGCCAGAGCCGATGCCTCCCGGCCGAACGTCCTGTTCGTGATCTGCGACGACCTCTGCTGCGCGCTTGCGTGCTACGGCGACACTGAGGCGATCACGCCGAACATCGACAAGCTCGCCGCCCGAGGCGTCCGCTTCAATCGGGCCTACTGCCAGTATCCCCTTTGCAATCCGAGCCGGGCGAGCCTCTTTACCGGGCGGCGTCCGGCGCGGACCGGCGTCCGTGACAACACCGTCCGCTTCCGTGACGTCGATCCCCGCGTGGTGACGCTGCCACAGGCCTTCCGTAGCGCCGGCTACCGCGTCGAGCGGATCGGCAAGCTCTATCACTACGGCGTGCCCGGGCAGATCGGCACCGATGGGCTCGACGATTCGCCGAGCTGGGATGCCGTCTTCAATCCCAAGGGGCGCGACAAGGCCGACGAGGGGAAGGTGTTCTCGCTCGAGCCGGGGAAGTTCGGCGGCACGGTCAGTTGGCTCGCGGCCGAGGGGAGCGACGCGGAGCAGACCGACGGCTTGGGAGCGGCCCGGGCCGTGGCGCGGCTGGAGGCCTTTTCCCAAGACAGGATACCGTTCTTCCTCGCCGTCGGTTTCTTCCGGCCGCACACTCCGTATGTCGCGACGAAACCCTGGTTCGATCGTCATCCGCTCGACGGCGTCCGGCTTCCAGACGTGCCGGCTGATCACGACAAGCAGGTGCCGAAGCCGGCCCTGGCCAGCCGCAAGCCGGAGCAGGTGCGGCTCCATGGCGACCTCGGCCGCGAGGCGCTTCAGGCCTACCGGGCGGCGGTGTCGTTCGTCGATGCGCAGGTAGGGGAGGTCGTTGGGGCCCTCGACCGCCTCGGGCTCACCGACGACACGATCATCGTCTTCACGAGTGACCACGGCTATCACCTCGGCGAGCACGACCTGTGGCAGAAGCAGAGCTTGTTCGAGGAGAGCGCCAGGGTGCCGTTGGTGATCGCCATGCCTCCCCGGCTCGGCGGCGCGGTCAACGCGACCGCGGATATGCCGGTGGAATTGATCGACGTCTACCCGACGGTCTGTGAGCTCGCCGGCGTGCCGCTCGCCTCGGGGACCTGCGACGGCCGCAGCCTCGCGGCGCTCGTCGCCCCGCCGGAGGCCACGGCGATCGCCGACCGCCCGGCGTTCACCGAAGTCGAACGCGCTGGGGTGCGTGGCGTGAGCCTGCGGACCACCCGTTACCGCTACACGGAGTGGAACGGCGGGTCCGCAGGGCGGCAGCTCTACGACCACGACACCGATCCGGGCGAGCTGTTGAACCTTGCCGACGATCCGGCCCACGCCGACACCGTGGCGACGCTTGCCCACCTTCTCCGTACGACCTACGGCGAGGACCTCGTCGCCCCGCCTGCGGTGAAGAAGCCTCGTCCTCCGGCCGCCTCGTCGCAGCGAGCGACGCCGCCGAACGTCGTGGTGATCCTCGCCGACGATCTCGGCTTCTCCGATCTCGGCGCGTATGGCGGCGAGATCGACACGCCGCACCTCGATCGGCTAGCGCGAGGGGGCTTGAGGTTCACCCAGGCCACGAACACGGCCCGCTGCTGGCCGAGCCGGGCGGCGCTCCTCACCGGCTTCTATCCGCAGGCGATTGATCGCGATGCGCTCCCGGCCGGTGACGGCCACGACGCCCTCCCTGGAGGGGCGCAGGGAAAGCGACCCCCGTGGGCACGGCTCTTGCCAGAGCTCCTCGCACCGGCGGGATACCGCAGCTATCACTCGGGCAAGTGGCACGTCGACGGGCTGCCGCTCGCGCAGGGCTTCTCCAGATCCCTCGACGTCACCGGCACCGGCCAGAGCAACTTCTTCGACCCCAGCGGCGTGACGGTGGAGGGGAAGCCGCATCCTCAAAGCGACGGCTTCTACGCCACGACCGCGATCGGGGACCATGCGGTGGCTTGTCTCACGGAGCACTCGGCCAGCCATGCCGGGGAACCCTTCTTCCAGTATGTCGCCTTCACCGCTCCCCACTTTCCGCTCCAGGCCCCCCAGGCCGGAATCGCGAAATACCGCGAGCGCTACCGGGCGGGCTGGGAGACGATCCGCGCCGGCCGCCATGCCAGGCAGCTCGCCGCGGGAATCGTGTCGGGAGCGCTGTCGAAGGTCGAGCGCGATCTCGGCCCCCCCTATCCCTTCCCGGAGGCGCTCGAGACGCTCGGGCTGGGCGAGGTCGATCGTCCCCTGGAATGGGACCGGCTCACGCCCGAGCAGCAGGAGCTCCAAGCCACGAAAATGGCGATCCATGCTGCGATGGTCGAGGCGATGGACGAGCAGGTGGGGCGGATCCTCGACCAGCTCGAGGCGATGCAGCGTCTCGACGACACGCTGATCCTGTTCGCCAGCGACAACGGCGCCTCGGCCGAGATCATGGTCCGCGGCGAGGGGCACGACCCGGCCGCCCCCCCCGGCTCGCGGAAGAGTTTTTTGTGTTTGGGGCCGGGGTGGTCGAGCGCCGCGAACACCCCCTTCCGCCGTCACAAGACCTGGGTCCACGAGGGGGGCATCGCCACGCCGTGGATCGTCCATTGGCCGCGCGGTTTGCCGGGAGGGAGTGCGGGGGAGCTGCGCCATCAGCCGGTCCATCTCATCGACGTGGTTCCCACGGTAATGGAGCTGGCTGGCGCGAAGCAGCCACCTTTCCTCCTCGACGGCACGCTCGTGCCACCCTTTCAGGGGCGGAGCCTGACGGCGGTGCTCGGCGATCCCGCCGCCGCGGCGCCGCACGACGCGCTCTGGTGGTGCCACGAGGGGCACCGGGCCGTGCGCGTCGGAGAGAAGAAACTCGTCGCCTTGAAGGGAGAGCCGTGGGCACTCCACGATCTGGCCGCCGACCGGGCCGAGACGACGGACCTGGCCGCAGCCGAGCCCGACACGGTCGCAACGCTCGAGCGCGAGTGGCTGCGGATCGCCGACGAGTGCCGGGCGCTCGCTGCCGGAGACCTCGTCGCGCCGGCCGCTGCCGCGCCGCCCCATCGGCCTCCGAATGTCGTCATCGTCTTTGCCGACGACCTCGGCTGGGGTGATCCAGCCTGCTACGGCGGACAGGCCGCCGCCACGCCGCACCTCGATCGGCTCGCCCGCGAAGGGGTGCGGTTCACCGACTTCCATGTCGCCCAGCCCGTCTGCTCGGCGTCGCGGGCGGCGCTCCTCACCGGCTGTTATCCCAACCGGATCGGTATTGCAGGCGCGCTGGGGCCCAATGCTCGCCACGGCATCGCCGCCGCCGAGACGACGCTGGCCGAAGTTCTGCGGAGCCGCGGCTACCGCACCGGCATGGTGGGGAAGTGGCATCTCGGCCACCACGCGCCGTTCCTCCCCACCCGTCACGGCTTCGACGAATGGTTCGGGCTCCCCTATTCCAACGATATGTGGCCCCACCACCCCGAGGCGGCTGCGGGGAGCTATCCGCCGCTGCCGCTGTTCGATGGCGAGCGGATCATCGACGACGACGTCACCCCGGAGGATCAGGCGACCCTCACCGCCCGGTACGCCGAGCGCGCCGTCGCGTTTCTCGACCGGGCGAAGGAGGACGATCGGCCGTTCTTCCTCTATCTGGCCCACTCGATGCCGCACGTGCCGCTGTTTGCCGGCGCCGCCTTCGCCGGCACCACCCCCGGCGGCCTCTACGGCGATGTTCTCGCCGAGATCGATGCGTCGGTGGGGGGGATCCTTGCGGCCCTCGAGCGAACGGGGAAGCTCGACGACACGCTCGTTCTGTTCACGAGCGACAACGGCCCCTGGCTCTCCTACGGCAATCATGCCGGCAGCGCCGGGAATCTCCGCGAGGGGAAGGGGACGGTGTTCGAGGGGGGAGTGCGCGTGCCGTGCCTGGCGCGGCTGCCGGGGGTGATTCCGGCGGGGAGCGTCTGCACGGCTCCGGCGATGACGATTGACCTCCTCCCCACGGTGCTTCGTCTCACCGGGGAGCCGGTGCCGGTCGATGCCGACGGTCGGGGCACGCTCGGCGGCCGGCGGATCGATGGCCACGATATCAGCGGTCTTCTCCGCGGCGAGCCCGCCGCCAGCGCGGCCGCTGCCGAGCGAGAGTATGGCTTTTGGTATCTCAACAACGAGCTCCAGGCGGTCCGTCGAGGGCGCTCCAAGCTCCTCCTGCCGCATACGGCGCGGACGCTCGCCGGAGTGGCTCCGGGGGCTGATGGGGTGCCGGCGAAATACCGGCCGCTGCCGGTGGCACGAATGCTTTTCGATCTCGACGCCGACCCGGGAGAGACGACCGATGTGGCGGCTGATCATCCCGAGGTCGTGGCCGGGCTCGAGGCCGCGGCTTTGCGCCTCCGCGGAGAACTCGGCGACCGGCTCACCGCTGTGACCGGCAGCGAGGTCCGGCCAGCCGGGCAGCTCGACGAGGCGCCCCCGGCCGGCGCCCGGCGTCGGCCCCCGAACATCATCGTCGTGATGACCGACGACCAGGGCTACGGCGACCTGGCCGCCCACGGCAACCCGATCCTCGAGACCCCGCATCTCGACAGAATGTGGCGCGAGAGTGTGCGGTTCACCGAGTATCACGTCAGCCCCACCTGTTCCCCAACGCGCACGGCGCTCCTCACGGGAAGGCATGAGTTCCGGTCGGGCGTCACCCACACGATCCACGAGCGCGAACGGCTCGCCCTGACGGCGACGACCCTCCCGCAGCTGCTCCGCGGAGCGGGCTACACCACCGGCATCTTCGGGAAGTGGCATCTCGGGGACGAGGAGGCGTACCAGCCGGGCAAGCGCGGCTTCGACCGCAGTGTCATCCACGGTGCCGGGGGGATCGGGCAGCGTTTTCCCGGCAGTTGTGGCGACGTGCCGGGGAACCGCTACGTCGACCCGGTCGTTTGTGACGACGGGACCTTCGTGAAGCGGCGCGGCTACTGCACCGATCTGTTCTTCGAGGCGGGAATCGGGTGGATCGAAGAGATGGCGCGCGCGGAAAAACCATTCTTCTGCCTGATCACGCCGAACGCGCCGCACGACCCGCTCGACTGTCCGGAGGGCTCCGACGCCGGCCCCCGTGCCCGGCTCGCGGCGGCCGGGCTCCTCGACGCGGCGGGGCGCGACCGGGTGGCGAAGTTTTACGGGATGATCGAGAACATCGACACCAACGTCGGCCGGCTCCTCGATCGGCTCGCTTCCCTGGGGCTCGCCGAGGACACGCTCCTGATCTTCACCACCGACAACGGCACGGCGACGGGGGCGGGCGTTTTCAACGATTCAATGCGCGGTGCCAAGGGAAGCGTGTGGCGCGGGGGGACGCGCGTCCCCGCGCTGTGGCGCTGGCCCGGGACACTGCCGGCCGGGGTCGACGTGCCGGCGCTCGTGGCCCATGTCGATCTCCTACCGACGCTCTGCGAAATCGCCCGGGCCCCAATTCCAGCCGACGTGGCGGTGCGGCTCGAGGGGCGGAGCCTCGTCCCCCTCCTCATTGACGCTCACGCTCCGTGGCCCGACCGGGCGCTGGTCACCCATCTCGGCCGCTGGGAACGGGGGGAGGCGGCCGGGGCGAAGTGGCGCCACTGTCGGATCCGTGAGGGGCGGTGGAGCCTCGTCAACGTCGACAACCGTCCCGAGGCCTGGCAGCTCTTCGATGGGCTGGCCGATCCGGCCGAGATGCACGATGTGGCGGCGGCCCACGGCGCGATCGCGAAGCGCCTCGCCGCGGACTACGACCGCTGGTGGGATTCGATTCAGCAAGACCTCGTCAACGAAGATCTCGACGGCCCTCCAGAAAATCCGTTCAAGACGGCGTTCGAAGCGCAGGTCGGCGTGGGAATGACAGCGGCGACGATGGCAGCGCCGTGACCGGGCCCCGCAGGGCTTCCTTCGCACCAGGACCGATGAAGCAGATGACACGCTCCGCCCGAGTCAGACTCCGGGCCCTCCTCTGGGACACGACCTTCACGATCGTGGCCGCGCTCCTCCCCGCGATCGCGGTGGCCCGCCCCCCGAGCGTGCTCGTGATCGTCGCCGATGACCAGCGGGCCGACACGATCCACGCCCTCGGCAATCCGCTCATCCGGACGCCGGCGCTCGACGCGTTGGTGGCCCGGGGGACATCGTTCGACCGGGCCTACTGCATGGGGGGGGAGCACGGCGCCGTCTGCATCCCCAGCCGGGCCATGATGCTCTCTGGCCGCAGTCTCTTTCATCGCGACGAACAACTCGCCGGTCAGGACACCTGGCCGGAGGTTTTCAGGCGCGCCGGCTGGTGGACATTCCTCACCGGCAAGTGGCACAACGGCGAGGCTTCCGCGGTCCGCTGCTTCGACTCGGGGCGGAACGTTTTTTTCGGCGGCATGACCGACCAATGGAATGTTCCCGTGGCATCGTTTCCCGTCGGAGTAAACGGCGGGGAGATGACGGCGACGGCCGTGGCGCCCGGGGTCCATTCCGCGCGGCTGTTCGGTGACGCGGCGGTGGAGCTCCTCGCTGGGGTCGGCGACGTGCCATTCTTCGCCTGGGTGTCGTTCACGG
>SIAG01000166.1 GCA_009691925.1 Planctomycetaceae bacterium | reverse complement strand
CCAAGGCCTCGGCTCCTGCCGCACACGCGGCTGTTTGCCTGGGGCAGACCCAACCCTGAACCCTCATATCGCCTGGTACAAGAAACCCAAGCCGGTCAGTGGCTCTACTGGCAGGGGCAGTTGCCGGGGCAATGAGACTGCCGCTGAAGTACGCTGCGCGGCCCGCGACCGGGGCCTAGACGAGGAAGCGACATGAGCGGTCCCTCTTTTGCCGACCGTCAGCAATCGGGCAAAACGCTGCGACAGACGGTGCCGCGAACGTCGCACGGCAACTGGACGGCGCGCGAGGCCGGCGGCGATGTGGTGTCGATGCTCGAACGATCGAACGCAGGCCGATTGCCCGAGCTCGCCCCGACCCGCTTCGGGCGGATGCTGCAAAACCCGTTTGCCTTCCTGCGGGGAGCGCCGGCGGTGATGGCCTACGATCTGGCCGGAACGCCCGTGTCGGGCGTTACGGTGCAAGCCTGCGGCGATTGCCATCTGGTCAACTTCGGCGTATTCGCCTCGCCCGAGCGCAAGCTGGTGTTCGACATCAACGACTTCGACGAGACCCTCCGCGGCCCATGGGAATGGGATGTGAAGCGTCTGGCGGCGAGCCTGGTGGTGGCGGCGCGCGTGAACGGGTTTTCCGAGGAGCGTGCTGCCGCGTTGGCGGTGCGGAGTGCGGCGAGCTATCGGCTCCACATGCACGAGTTCGCCGAGATGAGCCCGGTGGAAGTGTGGTATTTCCACATCGACGCCGACGATCTGGTGGCGAGCGCCCCCGACGAGGAATCTCGGCGGTTGAGCGAGCGGATGGCCAGCAAGGCCCGACAGCGGGTGGGCGAGCGGCTGTTTCCGAAGATCACCGAGCCGATGGGCCATAGGCGGCAGTTCGTGGAGTCGCCGCCGCTGACGACGCGTGTCGTTGACGAGCGGGCCTTGCGGATCGTGCGGCACGGGATCGGGCGCTACCTGCAGTCGCTGGACGGATCCCGCCGCTTCCTCCTGGAACGCTACCGCCTCGAGGACTACGCGATGCGCGTGGTGGGCATCGGCAGCGTTGGCACCCGCTGCTTCGTGGCGCTGCTGGTGTGTGACGACCGCAGTCCCCTCTTGCTCCAGATCAAAGAAGCGCGGCCGTCGGTGTTGGCCCCGTATGCCGAGCCGTCGCCGTATGCCAACCAAGGGCAGCGCGTCGTGGCGGGGCAGCGCATGATCCAAGCCACCAGCGATATTTTCCTCGGATGGCTGCGGGCCCGCGACGGGCACGACTACTTCGTGCGGCAGCTCCGCGACATGAAATACTCGGTGGCGATCGACGCCTTGGTGCCAGTCGGCCTGGATCGTTACGCAGAGCTGTGCGGCTGGACACTGGCGGGCGCCCATGCCCGCTCCGGCGACGCTGCGGCCATCGATGGCTACCTGGGCGGCGGCGATCAATTCGACACGGCGATCGGAAAGTTCGCGGTGGCCTACGCCGACCAGACCGAGCGAGACCATGCCGCGCTTGAAAAGGCCTGGCGGGCCGGACGCCTCGTCGCCGACACCGAAGCGGTCTGAAAGAGATTCGCGGAGGGCCGTCCCACGCCGGTCGGTTTTCGGGAGAAGTTCCCCGGGGCACCCTCCCCGGGCATTCCCGGGGAATCGGGCGTTTCGTTGACGCCCGCGCACGCCCCCTCCACAATCGTTGTTTCTGCCCGTCGCCGGGGCTTCGAGCCCTGCCTACGCTTTGCTCAGAACCCTGCTCCCCCGTCTATCCCGCCCGCTTCAAGGAGGCCCCCCGTGAACTTCATCGAACAAGAAGACCCGGACGTCTGGGCCGCCATTCAGGCCGAGCAGACGCGCCAGGCCGAGGGGCTGGAGATGATCGCCAGCGAAAACTTCACCAGCCCCGCCGTCATGCAGGCGGTCGGCAGCGTGCTCACGAACAAATACGCCGAGGGCTATCCCGGCCACCGCTATTACGGCGGCTGCGAGTTTGTCGACAAGGTCGAGGATCTTGCCCGCGACCGGCTCAAGAGCCTGTTTGGCGCCGAGCATGTCAATGTTCAGCCCCACTCCGGCTCCCAGGCCAATGCCGCGGTCTACATGACCGCCATCCAGCCGGGCGACACGGTTCTCGCCTTCGACCTCGCCCATGGCGGCCACCTGACGCACGGCATGAAGCTCAATGCCTCCGGGGTGCTCTACAAGTTTGTCCATTACGGCGTCCGGAAGAGCGATCAGCGGCTCGACTTCGACCAGGTGGCGCGGCTCGCCCGCGAGCACAGGCCGAAGCTCATCATCGCCGGTGCCAGCGCCTATCCCCGCGAGATCCCCCACGGCACCTTTGCCGAGATCGCGCGGGAGGTCGGCGCCAAGCTGATGGTCGACATGGCCCACTACGCCGGCCTCGTCGCCGCCGGGATCCACGACAACCCCGTTCCGGTTGCCGACTTCGTCACGAGCACCACCCACAAGACGCTCCGCGGCCCGCGCGGCGGCATCGCCATGTGCCGCTCGGCCGACGCCAAGATGCTCGACCGCTCCGTCTTCCCGGGGCAGCAGGGGGGGCCACTGATGCACGTCATCGCCGGCAAGGCGGTCGCCTTCGCCGAGGCCTTGCGGCCGGAGTTCCGGCAGTACGCTCTGGATGTCGTGGAGAACGCCAAGGCGCTCGCCGAGGCCCTCGCCTCCGGCGGCGTGCGGCTGGTCAGCGGCGGCACCGACAACCACCTCATGCTCGTCGATGTCACGCCGCTCGGGATCGGTGGCAAGATGGCCGAGCAGGTCCTCGATCGCTGCGGCATCACCTGCAACAAGAACATGATCCCCTTCGATGAGCGGAAGCCGATGGATCCCTCCGGCATCCGCCTCGGCACGCCGGCCCTCACCACCCGTGGCCTCGGAACTGCCGAGATGAAGCAGGTGGCGACGTGGATCCTTAAAGTCCTCAAGAATCCCGAGGACGAGCAGGTGATCGCCACCACGCGACGCGATGTCGCCGAACTGGCCGAGCAGTTCCCGGCGCCCGCGGCGAAGCTCGAGGCGGTCGAGCGATGAGCCGGAAGCCGCTGGGGCAGGGGGGCAGCCAGCGCGGCCAACAACCGGCCGCGTCGGGCCATCCTCTCCCCGCGGGCGTCGTGCGGATCGGGCTGGTGCAGTCGGCCTGCAAGCCCGACCGGGAAGCAAACATCCAGCAGGCCCTAGCGGGGATCGCCGAAGCGGCGAGTCTCGGGGCCGATGTCGTCTGCCTCCAGGAGCTGTTCGCCGGGGAGTATCCCTGCCAGGCGGAGGAGCATGAGAAGTTCGCCGAGGCGGAGTTCGTGCCGGGGCCACTCACCGAGCGCGTCGCCGCCGCTGCGAAGGCCCATGGCGTCGTTGTTGTGGCGAGCGTCTTCGAGCGCCGCACGCCCGGCCTCTTCCACAACACATGCGTGACGTTCGATGCCGATGGCTCGCAGGCCGGGCTCTACCGGAAGATGCACATCCCCGACGACCCGCACTACTACGAGAAGTTTTATTTCACCCCCGGCGACACCGGCTTTATGAGCTTTCCGACGTCGAAGCTGGCCGTCGGGGCGCTTGTCTGCTGGGATCAGTGGTATCCCGAAGCCGCCCGGCTGACGGCGATGGCCGGCGCCCAGGCGATCTTCTATCCGACCGCGATCGGCTGGCTCGATGGCGAGGAGAATCTCCACGCCCCCCAGTACGAGTCGTGGGACACGATGCTCCGCAGCCATGCAATTGCCAACGGCGTGTTTGTCGTCGCCGTCAACCGCTGCGGCCATGAGGGGCCTTTGTGCTTCTGGGGGGCGAGCGTCGTCTATGCGCCGAGCGGCGAGCAGATCATCAAGCTCTCGCATGACGAGCCAGCGACGGTCGTCGTCGAGTGTGACCTCGAGCGGATCGAGTGGTCGCGGACCCGCTGGCCGTTCTTCCGCGACCGGCGGATCGACGCCTACGGCGACCTGACGCTCCGCTGGGGGCGGTAAGCCATGACAGCCATCCTAGGCCACGCGGCCGATGGAAAAACTCCAGCGGCGCTCGGCTACCGATTGCCGGCCGAGTGGGAGCCGCATGCCGCGACGTGGATTGCCTGGCCCCATCGCCGGGCCACCTTTCTCGGCCCTTTTGCCGATATCACCCGCGCCTACTCCCGAATCGTGCGGGCGCTTGCCCGCCATGAACCGGTGCGCGTGATCGGCACCGGGGGCGTGCTCGACGAGGCGAGCGCTATGGTTGGCGGGGCCCCCGGCGTGACGCTTGTCGACATCCCCACCAACGACTCCTGGATCCGCGACACGGGGCCTGTGTTTCTCGTCCCGGGCACGGGGGCCGATCTCCCCCCGGCCGCCGTCACGTGGGAGTGGAACGCCTGGGGGGGGAAATATCCGCCGTGGGAGGCCGACGGCCGGGTGGCCCGATCGATCGCCGCCCGAGAGGGCTGCACGATCTTTGCCCCGGGGCTCGTCCTCGAAGGGGGCGCGATCGAGACCGACGGCGCGGGGACGCTCCTCGTCAACGCCCGCTGCGTCGTCACCGACTCGCGCAATCCCGGCGTATCGCGGGAACGTCTCGAGGAGATCCTGCGGCGGAATCTGTGTGTCGAGCGTGTCCTGTGGACGGGGGGCGAATTGGCCGGTGATGACACCGACGGCCACATTGATCAGCTCGCCCGGTTCGTCAGGCCGGGGATCGTGGTCGCTGCCCGCCAGCCCGACCAGGGCGATCCGAATCACCTCCCGCTCGCCGAGAATCTCGCCCACCTCGAGACCCTCGTCGATGCGAAAGGAAAAAGAATCGAGGTGATCCCGATTGACATCCCCCCGCGCTTTTCCTACGGCGGCGTGCAACTGCCGGCGAGCCATCTGAATTACTATGTCGGCAATCGGTTCATTGCGGTGCCGGTGTTCCGCGAGCGGACCGACCGGCAGGCCCTCGATACCCTCGCCGCCTGTTTTCCCGGCCGGGTCGTCGAGCCGGTGCCGCTCGACGTTGTTGTCCGGGGCCGGGGGGGGCTCCACTGCATCACCCGCGACCAGCCGGCGTGAGGGCGCCCCGGGCGTGAAGGGCGCCGTTTTCCCCGGTTGACCTGTTTTACCCGGCTGATCTGCTCTTGCCCCGTCGGCCCCGGCCAGCCACCATCTCCTTTCGACGACCCCCGGTGCCTCCGTGGCGGCCCCGGATGGCCAGCAGTCCCGGCGAGAGAGTGTCGGTATGGAGCAACTCGCAGCGGCGATGCAGGGATTCTTGGTGCTCTTGGCGCGCATCAGCCTGGCGACGATTTTCATCGCCAGTGCGGTGGGGAACAAGATCCCGCAGTTCCGGGCGACGGTCGAATACATGAAGACCGAAGGGGTGCCAAACCCCACCTTTGCCCTCTTTGGCGCCATCGGCCTTCTCCTTCTCGGCGGCCTGTCGCTGGTGATCGGGGCCTGGACGCGGATCGGGGCCTTCTTCTTGCTGGTGTTCATCGTCGCCGCCACCTATTTTTTCCACGACTTCTGGCAGTTTGTCGATCCGCTCCAGCGGCAATTGCAGACGATCCAGTTTCTCAAAAATCTTGCCATCGCCGGCGGGCTGATCTCCCTCATCGCCTTCGGCGGCGGGGGTTGGAGTGTCGATGGCTGGATCAGCCGCCGTCAGGCAGAGGTCGAGGCCGGGGCCCCCGCCCCGAAGCCGCGGGTGACCGCAAAGCCGACCCCCCAGGCGTGAGTCGGCCGCCCCGCTGCCATGACGGGCGTCCATCCCGTACGATGCGTTGCTCCGTGGGGGTGTCCGCGCCGGGTGGTCCCTCCTTTGCCAGTCGGAAGGAAACAAATTATGTCGAGGTTTGCCGCTTTTGCCGCCGTCGGGATCGTGGGGATGCTCCTCGGGGGAGTCGCTTCCAGCGCCGATCCGCAACCAGCTCAGGGAAGTTCGACCGCCATGCATGCGCCTGTCGCCACCCCGTTCGGGACGCTCCCTGACGGCCGCACCGTCAACCTCTGGACGCTCGAAGTGCCCGGTGGCTGGAAGGCCACAGTGAGCGAGTATGGCGCCATCCTCACATCGCTCCACGTCCCGGCCAAGGAAGCGGGCAAAACGCCGGTCGATGTTGTCCTCGGCTTCGATTCGGTGGAGCCCTATGCCAAGGGGCATCCGTATTTCGGCGCCACCTGCGGGCGGGTCTCGAACCGGATCGCCAAGGGGGCCTTCGAGCTCGACGGCAAGGCGTATTCACTGGCCACCAACAACGGTGCCAACCACCTCCACGGCGGCCAGGTCGGCTTCGACAAGCATCTCTGGAAGGCCGTCCCACATCTCGCCGGCAACAGCCCGTCGCTCGAGCTCACGACCGTCTCGCCCGACGGTGAGGAGGGCTATCCCGGGAAGCTCTCGGCGAAGGTCGTCTACACGCTCAACCCCGCCGGCGAACTGATCGTCGATATGTCGGCCACGACCGATGCTGCGACGATCGTCAACATGGTCCATCATTCCTACTGGAACATGGCCGGCCAGTCGTCGGGCCACGTCGGCCCGCAGCAGCTCACCGTCAACGCCGATGCTTACCTTCCGGTCGACGAGGGCGGCATCCCCACCGGTGAGCTTTCCAAGGTGGAGGGGACGCCGTTCGACTTCCGCCTCGAGCGCAAGCCGGCCGGCACGCTTGCCGCCGCGATCGACGCCCTTCCCGCCAACGCCGATGGTACGAATCCAGGCGGCGTCGACCACAACTACGTGCTCCGTGGCTGGAAGCCCGATGGGACGTTTCGGACGGCGGCCGTCCTCAGGGACCCTGCCAGCGGCCGGCAGATGGAGATCCTCACCGATCAGCCCGGCGTTCAGGTCTACACCGGCAACTACCTCGACGGCACGCTCACCGGCAAGGGGGGCACGGTCTACGGCAAGCATGGCGGCATCTGTCTGGAAACGCAGAAATACCCCGACTCGATCCACCATGCCGATTGGCCGAGCACCAGACTCGATCCCGGCCAGACCTACCGCCACCGGATGATTCACCGGTTTACAAAGTGAGGATCGGGACTGCCGCCGCTCGTTCGCCGAGCGGGCTGTGGATGAAGTCTCCGCCGCAGGATGCGGCGGCCGACACACCCAAAAATCCTGGTTTTTTTGGGTGTTAAGTGGAAAAAGGTCATGGATGACTTTTTCCACGGAAAGCTTGTACCTGGAGCCCATGAATGGTCTTCCCCGTCGCCGACGACAACTCCGATCGGACGCTCTTTCCGCTGGTCACGATCGCGCTGATCGTTCTCAACGTGTTTGTGTTCGTCGTCCTCCAGGGGATGGGGGAGAACGACGACGTCACGCTCGCCTTCTGCCAGGTGCCGGCCGAGATCATCTCCGGCCGTGACATCGTCACCGAGCCGAGCGTCCGCGAGATCGCGGTTCAGGGGCAACAGCTCTCCGTGGCGGTGCCGGGCTTGAGGCTGACGCCGATCCCGGTCTGGCTGACGCTCCTCACCGCCATCTTCATGCACGGCAGCGTCATGCACCTCCTCGGAAATATGTGGTTTTTGTGGCTCTTCGGCGACAACGTCGAAGACTGCATGGGGCATCTCCGCTACACGCTCTTCTACCTCGCCACCGGGATCATCGCGTCGTTGGCCTTCGTGGCCACCAACGCCACGGGCGAGGCGGCCCTCACCCCCTGCCTCGGGGCGTCGGGGGCGATCTCGGGGGTGCTCGGGGCCTACCTCGTTCTCCATCCGCATAGGCGCGTGAGCGTGATCCTGCTGCGAATGATGATCGACGTTCCGGGCTACGTGGCCGTGGGGATCTGGTTCCTCTTCCAGGTCGTCAGCGGCCTGTTCGATTCCGGTGGCGGCGGCGGGGGCGTGGCCTATTCGGCCCACGTCGCCGGCTTCCTTGCCGGGATCGTCCTCGCCAAGCCGATGAGCGCGAAGTGGGCCCGCGACGAAGCCGATCCGCTCGTCATTCTCCGCCGCCGGATCGGGTGAGAGCCGCGAGCGTTGGGCTGGATCGGGGCAGGCTGGATTATGGTGAGACTTCATCGCGGCGAGACTGGATCGCGGCGATGGTCTTCGCCGTGACCAGATCCCAGGTGCATTCCCTGGCCTTGGCAATCGACGCCGATTGCAGCCGGTGGAGCTCGGCGGCGGGCATGGCGATGAAGCGCTCGATGGCGGCCCGCAGATCGCCGACATCGGGGCGGGGGAGGAGAACGCCGTTGTCGGCGCCGACCCATTCCGCCGTCGCGCCGACATCGGTGGCAATCACGGCCACGCCGCGGGCCATCGCTTCGAGGACGACCGTCGGCATCCCCTCGGCGAAGCTCGGGCAGAGGAGGACGTCGCTCGAATCGAGGATCCCCTGGAGCGTGGCGGTGTCGGTGACGGTGCCGTGGTAGACGACGTCGTCACGCTTGAGCCGGAGCGGTTCGGGGATCGGGCCGACGAAGTGAAACTCGACGCCCGGGGCTCGCAGCGGGTCGATCGCCTCGAGGAGCTCCGGCACCCCCTTGCGGCGTTCGTGCCGGCCGATGAAGAGGAAGCGCCGCTTCGCCGTCGGCGCTGGCCGGTCGGCGACGAGCCAGGCGCCGTCGATGGCGTTGGGGACCTCGACGAGGCGTTCGGACGGCACTCGGCAGCGGCGCTCGATGATCGCGCGGATCTTCCG
>SIAG01000165.1 GCA_009691925.1 Planctomycetaceae bacterium | reverse complement strand
GGCCTCGCGCCACGGAATGTTCCCGCCGGAGACAGCCGCAAAGCTCATCGCGGCCCTCGAGCCCGCACTCCCCTCCCCCGACCGGCGCGTCAATGAGGGGATCGTGGCTCTCTGTGCGGCCCTCAAGAGCCCGTCATTCATTTCCCCCACGCTCGATCTCCTCGCGGCCGCCCGCACCCAGGAAGAGCAAGTGATCTACGTCCGGGCGCTCGTCGCCTCGGCGCCCATTGCCGCCTGGACCCCCGCCCTCCGCCAACGTTGCCTGAATCTCGTGCTGGATCGGGTGCCGAACTGGAAAGGGGGATTCACGGCCCGGGCCGTCCGCGACTCACTCCTCCACCAGGTGATCGCGATGCTCCCTGCAGAGGAGCAAGCGCTGAATACGGCGCGGATCGAGGCAGCGCGGAAGCCGGCCGCCGTGCTTCCGACAACGTCGCGCCCCTTCGTGCAGAAGTGGACGCTCGACGACCTCGCCGCGGAGATCGAACAGACCGCCGATACGACCTCTGAAAAGCACGGCGATGTCGCCAACGGCCGACGGCTGTTCGCTGCGGCGGCCTGCATCGTCTGCCAAAGCTTCCAGGGAGAAGGGGGCCGCGGAGGCCCCGAACTCACCACGGCGGCGCGGCGCTACACGACGCGCGATCTCCTCATGAACATCCTCGAACCGAGCCGGGTGATCAACGAACAGTATGCCCTCCAGAACTATTCGATGTTTGACGGCACGACCTTCACAGGCCGGACGGTGAACATGGCCGGCGACACGGTGATGGTCGCCACAGACCCCAATGATCCCGGCGGAAGCGAGGTTCGCTTCAAGGTTTCGGAGCTTGAATCGTCGACGCCGTCGCAGGTCTCCTTCATGCCCGCGGGGCTCCTCGACACCCTCTCGCGCGACGAGATCCGCGATCTCCTCGCCTACCTCCGGAGTGAGTGACAGGTTTGCCCCGCAAAGCCTGGGTTTTGACTCAAACGTTGCTTCGGGGTCGCCCGTGCCCCGTCGCCGGACTACCGAAAGGCCATCCATGGCCTCCGCTCTCTCCGCGCCGCTTGCGCTTTCGCCCTCCGGGCTGCGCTGACCGGCGAGGCCGGCTCTCGGAGCACGGGCAACCCCTCGCTGGCAGCGCTGAGCGTTGCGCACTTCGCTTCCTTCCAGCGCGGGGACGAGGCGGGGATCGGCGAACGCTTGAGGAGTGACGAGGTGCCTCCGAGAAACGACGAAACTTTTGCCGGCCCCGCCGACGGATCACCCACAGGCACTCCACCTACAGGCACTCCACCTACAGGCACTCCACCCACAGGCCTGCCACCCACGGCTTCGCCACACCAGCGACCGAGCACCCGCGCCGTCCTCAGCCGCCCCGTTTCCGCGACAGCATGAACTCGTTTCCCTCCGGATCGATGCACATCGCCAGATGGGGAGGCTGACCATCCTCCGGCTCCGGCTCCTTTGTCACACTCCCGCCGGCAGCGACCACTTCATGGGCCCCCACGACGACGTCAGGCACCTGGAAGGAGAGCCCCGTCCAGGTCCGTTTCCCCTCGCCGCCGGAATGGATCCCGAGGACGCTCCCGAGAATCTCCACCTCGGCGATGACGGAGTTCTGCTTCAAAAGGCGGCCTCCGCAGAGCGTGCAGTAGAAGCGCACCGCCCGGTCCATGTCGGCGGCCCAAATCACATACTTCACCCGTTCAACAATCATGGGAGACTCCGGAGGCGCGAGAGAAAAGCGAGGAAACCGTTGACGCCCGTTCTCCCACAGCCCTACGCTTTCGTCTATTCACCACAAGGAAACCCCATGCTCGCCCGCCCCGATCGCCGCACCTTCCTTGCCGCCGCCGCCGCGTCCTTCTCGCTGGCCGCCACGGGGCGTGCCTTCGCCGCCGACGACGCCCCTCCGGCCGCCCCCCTCCGCCCGGTGCGATTCGGTGTCTCGACCTACTCCTTCTGGCAGTTCCGCGCGGAGCCGGCGCCGATCGAGGATTGCCTCGACCGGGCGGCGCGGATGGGATTCGATGGCGTCGAGATCCTCCAGGTGCAGATGGGGGACGACCAGTCCAATGCCCGCCTCCAGCGGCTCAAACGCCAGGCCCACGCCCACGGCCTCGCCCTCATGGGCTTCTCGACGCACCAGGGCTTTGTGAACCCCGACAAGGCGGTTCGCGACGACAACATCGCCAAGACGCTCAACTCCATCGACATCGCCTACCGGCTCGGCATCCCCACGATGCGGATCAACACCGGTCGCTGGGGGACATCGAAGAACTTCGACGAACTGATGGCCAACAAGGGAATCGAACCGAATCTCCCCGGTCACACCGACGAAGAGGGCTTCGGCTGGGTGATCGCATCGATTGAGCGGCTCCTGCCGCGGGCCGAGGAGTGCGGCGTCGTGCTCGGCCTGGAAAACCATTGGGGGCTGGGGCGGACGGCGGACGGCGTGATGCGGATCGTTGAGGCGATCAATTCCCCCTGGCTCCAGGTGACGCTCGACACTGGCAACTTCCTCGACGACTCGCCGGCACAGATGGAGCAGCTCGCTCCAGCCTGCTGCCTCGTGCAGGCGAAGACGTACGACGGCGGCGGCAAGTGGTATGCCCTCGACATCGACTACAAAGCCGTCGCGGCGATGCTGCGGCGCCACCGCTACGAGGGCTGGGTGTCGCTCGAGTTTGAGGGGAAGGCCGATCCAAACGAGGCCGTGCCGGCGAGCCTCGCCCGGCTCAAAGAAGCGTTTTCAACGTGATATTGTCCGCTGCCGTATGGAGCTGGCTTTGCCCCGCGCAATCCCGAGTTCATTTCCGGCAGAGCCGTGCTCTTTTTCGAGTGCACCGCTTCACTCGATCCACCAAGGCCCTATCGTGAATCTCATCCGTACCGCCGTTCCCGTCATGCTCTTCTGGCTGCTGCTCGAGCATGCCGTCGTTCTCCCCTCCGCCTCGGCCCAGCCGCCACACTCGGGCCAGGCCGATCCCTTCGTCGCGGCCGCCGAGCATGCCGAGGGGATCCTCGCCAAGGCCACCTGGCAGCCGATCTTCAATGGGAGAGATCTCGCCGGCTGGCGCGGCGACACCGCCGGCTATTCAATCGAGGATGGCGTCCTTGTCTGTAAGAAGGGGGGCAAAACGCTCGAAACCGAAACCGAGTACGGCGACTTCGCGCTGACGTTTGAGTTTCGCCTCGAGGCCAGCGGCAACAACGGCATCGGGATCCGCGTGCCGAAGGATGGCTATCCGTCGCGCGACGGCCTGGAGATCCAGATCCTCGACCACGACGGGCCGCTCTATGGCCAAGAGGCGGAGATTCCCGGCGCCGGCAAACAGCGGCTGACGTGGCTCAAGCCCTGGCAGGTGCACGGCTCGGTTTACGGCATCGCCCCGGCGCGGACTGGCGCCTCGAAGCCGGTCGGCGAATGGAATACCGAAACGATCATCGCCATCGAAGATCACGTCTGCGTGATTCTCAATGGCACGGTGATCGTCGATGCGTACCTTGACGACATGGCGGTGATCGACGGATCCCCCCATCCCGGCAAAGCGAACCGGCGCGGCCACATCGTCATCGCCGGCCATGACGACCGGGTCGATTTCCGCAGGCTGAAGGTTGCCGACTATTCCCCGCCGCCTGCAAGCCTCCGTGTCGCGCAAGACAACGCCCCTCCCCCCGGATTCGAGGCACTCTTCAACGGCCGCGATCTCGCCGGCTGGAAGGGGCTCACCCACGGCGAAGCGCCCGCCCGCCGGGCACTCGCCGGCGCAGCCCTTGAAGCAGCGCAGGCCACGGCCGATGCGACCATGAAGGCCCACTGGAGCGTTGTCGACGGCGTTCTCCACTACGACGGCCAGGGGGAGAGCCTCTGCTCGGCGCGCGACCACGGCGACTTCGAGCTGTTTGTCGATTGGAAGATCCCGCCGGGGGCCGATTCGGGGATCTATCTGCGCGGCACGCCACAGATCCAGATCTGGGACCCGTGGGATCCGCGCGTCGAGCCGGGGAAGCCCGCCCCCTCCACGCCGCAGGAGTGGGTGGCCCAGTACTCCAATGGCCGCAATCTCGGCTCGGGGGGCCTGTGGAACAACCGCCAGTGGCGCAACATGCCGCTGGCCCTTGCCGACCGGAAGCCGGGGGAGTGGAACACGTTCTTCATCCGCATGGTGGGGGAGAAGGTGTCGGTGTGGCTCAACGACACGCTCGTCGTCGACCGGGTCAAGCTCGAGGATTACTGGTCGAAGGGGACCAAGCCCCTCCCCCGTGCCGACCAGATCGAGCTCCAGCACCACGGCAGCGAACTGTTCTTCAAGAACATCTTCCTGAAAGAGCTCCCCTGGTGAACGGCGGGGGCGGGCGCCGTGGGTGTCACGGCGCGGGTAGGCTTGAAATCGGGAGCGCTCAATTGACCGATCCGTTTCTCCCGGCCCCCCCGTCTCCCATCCACCAGCGGCAATGGCTCGTCGGCGGGAAGCTGCGGCGCTGGGACGGGCCGGTGCGCGAGGTCGTTTGCCGCCGCCGTCGACCGGCTCGTCGTCGGCTCTCCGTGGACGAAGGCGGTCGGCGTGACGCCGCTGCCGGAGCCCGACGCCTCGGAGCGGATGGCGGGCTTGGTCGCCGATGCGGTGGCGAAGGGGGCGCGGGTGCTCAACGCCCGCGGCGGCAGGCTCGATGCCACGACGTTTTTCCCGGCCGTGGTAGGGCCGGTCACGCCGGGGATGCGGCTGTGGCACGAGGAGCAGTTCGGGTCGGTCGTTCCGATCGCGGTCTATGACGACATTGAAGAGCCCCTGCAGTGGATCCGCGATGCCGATCATGGCCAGCAGGCGTCGATCTTCTCCCTCGATTCCGAAGAAGTGGCGGTCCTCGGCGACGGCCTAGCCGATCAGGTCTGCCGGGTGAACCTCAACAGCCAGTGCCAGCGCGGGCCGGACGTCTTCCCCTTCACCGGGCGGAAGGACAGCGCCGAGGGGACGCTCTCGGTGAGCGATGCCCTGCGGGCGTTTTCGATCCGGAGCATGGCAGCAGCCAAGGACACGCCGGAAAACCGGGCGATCCTCGGCGACATCGTCCTCGCCCATCGCTCGTCGTTTCTTTCCACCGACTGGCTGTTTTGAGGCCGATCTGGCTGTTATGACGCCGATCGGGGGGGCCCCGGAGCCGCCTGGCTCTGGCGTCGGCTCCCACCTCCGGCTCCCTGGCTGTTAAGGCGACGCGCGGTTTCCGGTCAGTTTCCTGGGTGATCCCCTCCGAGATCGGCTCCCCCAACGGCTGGCCCCTCCGCGTGGGCAGCCTAAACTTCCTGCACTCCAGGGCCGTCCGCTCCGTCGGGCGGGCATTGCGATGACGCTCGCCGAACTTTTCCCGATCCTCCAGATGGCGATCGCCCCGGCGACGCTCGTTTCGGGGGTTGGGCTGCTGCTTTTGTGCATGTCGCAGCGGTTTGCCACGGTGGTGGAGCGGGCCAGGAGCATCGCTCTCTCGGCCTCGACGCCTTCCGGCTCCGGCCGGGCCGATGCCCGCCGCCAGCTTTATGTGCTCTCCAAGCGGGCCAGGTTTCTCCGCGGGTGTGTCGGCACGGCAGCGGGGAGCGTGTTGCTGGCAGTTCTGCTGATGGTCGTGTTGGTGATGGGGTCGGTCGCAAAAGTTGACGTCGCCCCAGCGGCGGTCGGCCTCTTGATTGCTTGCCTGCTTTCTCTTCTCCTCTCGCTCGGCCTCTTTCTCCTCGACGTCAATCTTTCGCTGAATGCCCTCTGGATAGAACTTCCCCGCGGCTTTGCCCTCCCCGAGGAGCGGGCCGTGCTCCGCCCACGCCGCCGTCCGGCTCGGCTCCCGCTCAACGTCTGACGAGCCACTGCCTACCGGCTGCGTTCCCTTCGCGGTGCGGGCAAGCCGCCGGTAGACGAGCCGGAATACCGTAATTGCCGTCGGATCGGCAGGGTGAAAATCGTCACCGACGGTTCGTCGTAGGGGCGGAAGGCCGCCTTTACCACCCCGTTTCTGCCGGAGGGTCAGCCTGGCAGAAGGCCTGGCGGAGGGAGCTATCGTTCCAGCAAAGCGCGTTCAACGATAGGGTGAAGAAGCTCTCTGACGACGGCGCCACGCTCTTTGTCCATTGCAACGGTGGTGCGGCGATCGACGCCCTCCCCGAAGCCCATCGCTACGCTTCCGACGGCGCCCCGGAGCGGCCGCGGGGCACCGTCGGCATCCCCGCAGTTCATCCGTCGCGAACAACTCCAACAATACGCCGCCTGGCAGATCACCCCCTCCTTCTACACCGAGCACTGGTTCTATTTCGGCGACACGCATGTCGTGAACCAAGGGCCGAGAGCAGACGGAGTTCATCAGCCCGATGAAGTCGGCCCTCGCCCTCGGCCTCCATCCGGCGAACCACACCGACTTCAACGTCGCCCCGATCGACCACCTGTTCACGATCCACACGGCGGTGAACCGGCAGACTCGCTCGGGCGTGATCCTCGGCGAAGCGGAGCGCATCGGGCCGCTCGAGGCCCTCCGAGCGATCACTCTCGACGGCGCGAGGATGTCCGGCGAGGAACATAAAAAAGCCTCGATCGAGACCGGCAAGCTCGCCGATCTGGTCATCCTCTCGGCCGACCCGACGGCGGTGCCCGCCGCCGAGATCGAAAAGATCGAAATGCTCGAGACGATCAAGGAGGGGAAGACGGTGTGGAAGAAGTGAGGTGGGTCACGAACGGGCGAACGTCAGTAGTGGTTTGCCATACCCTTTATCAGCGGCCCGAAGTGCCTCGATGTATCGCCTCCGAGTGTCCGCCGGCTCGATGAGGCTGCCGCTGCCCCAGGAAAATCTCGGCCGACCGAGCCGGACGGCGAGGAGATCGGCGGCGAGTCGGCCATGCCGGCCGTTGCCGTTGGGGAATGGGTGGATGAGTACGAGTCGATGGTGGAACCGGACGGCGATTTCATCTGCCGGGAATGTCTGGTTTTCGACCCAGAAGCGGGCATTCTCCATGAGTGCCCGGAGTTGGGGCCGGATCTGGTGAAACGCCACGCCGATGTTGCGATCGCTGTCGCGGATCGTCCCCGCCCAGCGCCAGACGCGTCCCAGCATCCGCTTGTGCAAGGAGACGAGAAACCGCTCGGAGAGGACTTCCCGCCGCCTTGCAAAGGCCCAAGCCGCTGCGTCGGTGATGTTCTCCTGCTCGGCTTCGTTGAGCTCGGCTCGTGTGGCGATATGGGGGAGGAGCAGCTGCCGCCGTTCGTCCGGCTCGAGTCGCGTCTCGTCGGGATGCTCGGGATCGAGGAGAGGATCCTTCATGGCTCGTCCCAGAGACGGCTCCCCTGTTCCAGCAGCGCCTCCGCAAGCCGCCTTGCTTCCGCCGTCCGCTGGGTCGTTGAGATCCCCTGCCCTTCGAGATCCATCGAATGCGAAACGGCTGCGACATGGGCTTGCGCAACACTCTCGGCTCTCCGTCGGAGCGTCTCTTCGAGTGTCCGGCGTGGCACCAACGCGTAGACGAGATCGCAGTCGAGGGCCTCGGCCGCGCGCCGGAGCGTCTTGAGCGAGACGGTCCCGGCGACCTCCGACTTCTCGAGCGCGACCACGGAAGGCTGCCGAACGCCGATGCGGGTGGCGAGTTGCCGCGTCGTCATGCCGAGCGCCGAGCTGATCGCCGCCACCCAGCCACCGGCCGGCGGCGGCGGAAGCGTGGCGGCGTTCCCCCTCGTGAACGCGGCATCAAGGTGTCTCCGGGCGATCGCGGCCCGACGGGACTGCACGGACATCGAATAACCTCCGAACCGAGACGTTTTTGATAGATCGTAATATATCAAACATACGATCTATGAAAGCCCACAGGCTATCAAATGTCGCCACGACATGGCCCGGCCACGCTTGGGCGAACGCCCACGCCCGCTTTGTTGCTCGGGATCCACGGGCCGATCGACCGTATTTCAGCTGAAATATGGCTTGTCTGGCGGAAGCCTCAGTCGCCGTCGCCGGTCGGCCGGGGATGGGTCTAGGTTTGGTCGGTGAGCCAGTGCCCCAAACCCCTCACGCCGACAGACCGGAGAGCGATTCAGGCCACTCCTGCCTTTTTCACGATTCGACGACGCGGACGCCACCCTGGCCCTCCGGTCGCGGCCTGCCGATGTTGGCCCGCCGAGGATCAATCGCAACGCGCCGGTAGCGGGCCGCACGGCGCCCCCAGCGAGGAGCCCGCCGCCGATTCGTCCATGCCTCAGACCTATGGCCTGTCGAACGTCGGGAACATTTGCTTCAGTCGATCAACGGTGGTCCGCCACTTCTTGCTCCGCGGCTTGCAGACGGTGTTCTGGTTCCCAAAAAAGCCGATTTCCTGAACCGCCGCATCGATCAGCCGGATTTCGAGCCATTTCACCGGCACAAAGTATTCGCAACGGTCCGGATCGTCGATCTCACCGCGGCCGTAATCCGCACGCTTCGAGACCTCGACGAGCCGCCGGTCTCCCTCCGGGGTCTTCACGCGAAACTCCGCCACCGACTCGCGCGGCCCGACGACGCGCCCGACACCCACGTACCCACTTCCCGGCGCCTTCACCCACACCCTGTCCCCCGGAGAAAGTAGCTCCAGCGTCCGGCTGTACCAAACCCCGCCTCCGCCGGAGACGAATCCGTATTCAACGGCATCCTCCCACGACCGATGGGGACCCGCCCCGAACGAGACATACACCTCCCCGTTCCAAGGCTCGTCTTCACC
>SIAG01000164.1 GCA_009691925.1 Planctomycetaceae bacterium | reverse complement strand
TCAGCGGCGGCCCGAACTTCGCCTACGAATTGTGTGTCCGGAAGATCACCCCCGAGCAGCGCCGCTCGCTCGATCTCTCCAACTGGTCGCTGGCCTTCAATGGCGCCGAGCCGGTCCGCCCCGAGACGATCGACGCCTTCTCGGAGGCTTTCGCGCCGTGCGGCTTCCGCCGCGAGGCTTTCTTCCCCTGCTACGGCCTCGCCGAGAGCACGCTGATGGTGACCGGCGGGATGAAGTTTGAGCCGCCTGTGATCCGCACCTTCGACGCGACGTCGATCGAGACCGGATCGGCGGTGGTCCGCTCCGGCTTCGCCCCTGGCACCCGCCGGCTCGTCGGCAGCGGGCGTGAGCTCGACGGTCAGGATGTCCGAATCGTCGACCCGCACACCAACGAAGCCCTGCCGCCGGGAATGATCGGCGAGATCTGGGTAAGCGGGCCGAGCGTGGCCCAGGGGTACTGGAACCGCAGCGACGAGACGCAGGCGACGTTCGGCGCCATGCTCGCCCGGCCCGATGCCGGGTCGGAGCGGCAGTCGCTCAAGACCTGGCAGCCCAACCCTGGCCCCTACCTCCGCACCGGTGACCTCGGGTTCTTCGACAACGGCGAGCTGTTCGTGACTGGCCGGCTCAAGGACCTGATCATCATTCGCGGCCGCAACCATTATCCGCAGGACATCGAGCAGACGGTCGAGGCGGCCGGGTCGCTCGTCCGCGCCGGGTCGGTGGCGGCCTTCTCTGTCGACGTCGAGGGGCGCGAGCGCGTCGTCGTCGTCGCCGAGCTGGAGCGGGGCAAACGCGACAGCGAGGAGATGACGGAGGCGTTCGACAAGATCCGCCGCCAACTCGCCATCGAGCACGAAATCGCCCTCGAGGGAATCGTCCTCGTCCGCCCCAACAGCGTCCCGAAGACGTCGAGCGGCAAGATCCAGCGGCATGCCTGTAAGCGGCAGTTCCTCGACGGGACGCTCGAAGTGGTGGAGCAGCAGATCGGCTGGCTCCAGCCAGGCATCGCCGGCTCGACGGTCACCGAGGCCCCCCGGCTTGCGGCCCCGGCCGGGCGGCCCGGCGCGGAGGCTCCGCGCCTCGCCCGGCACCGACCGGTGGGGGAGTCGGCCCGTTCGGGCCGACCGCAGCGCGATCTTCCCGAGTCAGTCGTCGAGGCGGTGTTTGGTCAGGTCCGAAGCATCGCCAAGGAGCGGGCCGGAAACCTCGCCCTCGACAGCAACATCGTCGAGCTCGGGCTCGACTCGCTGGAGCGGATGGAGATCGTCACCGGTCTGGAGGAGACCTACGGGGGACGCTTCCCCGAGCAGGTGCTCCCGCAGATCGAGACCTGCCGAGAAGTGGTGGAGGCGATCCTCGACCACATGCCCGCGGCGAATCTCCCTGCCGCCGGCAGGCTCACTCCGGCTGCGTCGGCCGGGACCGGCCCCCAGCACCCGGCCGTCACCGCGGTGACCCACGAGATCCCCCGCGAGGCCTGGGACATCGCCGAGTTCCCCGAGGTCCGGGCTCTCGAGCAGAACTTCAAGCTCGTCCGGGATGCCGGCCTTGAGGATCCTTATTTCGGCGTTCACGAGGGGCTGACCAACGACCGGACACAGATCGCCGGCCGGGAATTGATCAGCTGGGCGACCTACAACTACCTCGGCATGTCGGGGGAGCCGGAGGTGACGGCGGCCGCGAAGGCGGCGCTGGATCGCTACGGCTCAAGCGTGTCGGCGAGCCGGCTGGTGTCGGGCGAGAAGGTCATCCACAAGGAGCTCGAGCAGGCGATCTCCCGGTTCATCGGCACCGACGACGCGATCACCTTCGTCGGTGGCCACGCCACCAACGAGACGGTCATCGGCCATGTCGTCGGCCCCGGGGATCTCATCCTCCACGATGCTCTCGCCCACAACAGCCTCCTCCAAGGGGCCGTCCTCTCCGGCGCCCGTCGCCGCCCCTTCCCCCACAACGACGTCGACGCCGCGGAGCAACTCCTCCGGCAGGTGCGCGGCCAGTACCGCCGCGTGCTGGTGGTCATCGAGGGGGTCTACAGCATGGACGGCGACTTCTCCGACCTCCCCCGCTTCGTGACGATGGCGAAGAAGTACAAGGCCCTCCTCATGGTCGACGAGGCCCACTCGATCGGCGTCATGGGGGCGCGCGGGCGGGGAATGAGCGAGCAGTTCGGCGTCGACCCCGCCGACGTCGATCTGTGGATGGGGACGCTCTCCAAGGCGTTCGGGAGCTGCGGCGGCTACATCGCCGGCACGAAGTCGCTTGTCCGCTGGCTCAAGTACACCGTGCCGGGCTTCGTCTACTCCGTCGGGCTCCCGCCGGCGGCGGCCGGGGCGGCCCTCGCGGCGCTGCGGCTCCTCGAGCGTCAGCCGGACCGGGTGACGAAGCTCCTCGCCAACTCCCGGCTCTTCCTCCAGCTTGCCAAGGATTCCGGCTTCGACACTGGGTCGGCCGGCGGGACGGCCATCATCCCGGTGATCCTCGGCAACTCGATCAACAGCCTCAAGCTGTCGCGGGCCCTGTTTGCTCGCGGGATCAGCGTCCAGCCGATCCTCTATCCGGCCGTCGAGGAACGGGCCGCCCGGCTCCGGTTCTTCATCACCTCCAAGCACACCCCCGATCAGATCCGGCGGACGATCACGGTGATGCGGGAGGAGCTGGCGAAGATCGATGCATCGTTCTCCCGGCGGGTAATCCCGCGGGGAGCGGCGGTGTCGGGGTGGTAAGCCAGTCGGGCACGGGGGAGGTCCAGCCGGCTCCGCAGCCCGGCCTCTCCCTGCTATAACGGCCGACATGCAGGGCTTCCCGGAAACCGTCAGCCACCGCCTCGTCCTCCCGGCCGACGCCAATCACCACGGCACGCTCTACGCCGGGAGCCTGCTCCGTATCGCCCTCGAGGCCGCGTATGCCGCCGGCTCCCGGGGGGTGGGGCCGACGGCCAACCTCATGCTCCGCCGCGTCGTGTCGCTGGAGTGCCGGCGGAGCGTCCCGGTCGGGACGCTCGTGGAGCTCCGTGGGGCGGTGCTCCAGATCCGGCAGTGTTACCTCGTCGTCGGCGTCGTCGGCATGCCGATGGAGGGGCAGGAGATTCCCTGGATGGACGGCTTGATGGGATTCGTCCAGGTCGATGCCGCCGGCCTGCCGATTGAACTGCCCGCCGGCATCGTTTCCGCGGCCCGCGAACGGCTCTGGCAACCGCTCGCCGACCGGCTCGAGACGCTGTCGCGATCACGCGGGGCGACGGCCGGCTGGATCGGCGTCGACTTTGAGCGGCGCTGATCGTTCTCCGGCGGGGCGGGGCCTCCGCGGGGGCCGCCATCCGCCCGGGCCGAGGTCGGGTCGGCCTCGCGCTGGCGTCAAACGGGATCGCCGTTGGCATCGCTCCCCAGCGAATGCCAACGGCGACGACCACCGTGCTGCGTGCGTGGCAGGGGCTTCCGCCCCCACCGTTCCGATCAGTACTTCACCTCGACACCGAAGTCGACGCCGTTGACGAAGACGTACTCCTGGCCGCCGACGACCGGTCCGATCCGGTTGTAGGTCGGGCTGACTTGCGTGCCATCGGTCCCGGTCGGGGTCGAGGTCTTGACGACCCACGGATTCTGGAGGCTCGCCGGCTGGGTCTTATCCACCGGCTCGGCGTACTGCGTTGGCCGACGCGTGCTGACGTAGCCGGTGTTGGACGAGGCCCGGGCGATGCTTCCCAGCCACATGCCGGTGTAGCCGGCACGGAGGTTGATCGCCTGGCTGACCTTGTACTGCGTCCCAAACCGCCATTCCCCGATCGGCGAGAAGACGAACTGGTGGCTGGCGGCATTCGTGGCATTGCTCTGGCCGATCCCGAAGACCTGGAGGAACAGTGGCGGGCCCGCGATGGTTTGGACGCCACCGTCGGCGCCGCCGGTGGTGCCGCCGGAGGAGTAGGTCGTCGACGGTGTGAACGTCGCCCGGAGGTAGTCGGCCCCGATCCCCTCGGGGAAGTTCGAGCCTTGGTAGAGGTTGTTCTGCCAGTTGAAGCCCGCGGTGAACTTGAACTGACTGGTGAAGTTCCACCGGCCCCAATCCTGCTCGAACAGCATCCCGAACTCCGGGCCCACCATGTTGTTGTAGGTGTTGGTGTTCCACATCCCGGTCTGGAGCGGGGTGCCTCGGCCTTGTCCGGTGAGGGTGTCGACACCGGTGATCCCGAGGACGTCGCCGGCAGGCCCCGAGTCATAGATGATGCTCTGGTTGCCGTTGGCGCCACCGAACTGGCCGCCACCGTTGAGGCCGCCACCCCCTTGGGTGTTGCCACCGCCACCCTGATTGTTGCCACCGCCACCCTGGTTGTTGCCGCCGCCACCCTGGTTGTTGCCGCCGCCGCCCTGGGTGTTGCCGCCGCCACCCTGGTTGTTGCCACCGCCGCCGCCACCGCCACCGCCACCGCCGGTCGTGTTGAAGGCGTACTGGTTGCTCTCGTAGCCGATCTTAAAGCGGTCGGCCACCTGGATATACCGCGGGCCGAAGGTCAAGGTCGCGGTCGAGCCGCTCCCCCGTCGGCCGAGCTCGCGGCGGACCATCATCGCCACGCCGCCGCTCTGAATCTCGGTGGAGTTGGTCTGGGTCAGCTTCTGGGAGATGAGGTGGTCGGGGGGCGGGCTCGTCGAAGTGATCGTCGTCGTCACGAGCGCAGTACCGATGCCGCCGGTCGTGCCGGTCCCCGAAGCGGTTTCTTGCGTGAACGTCTGCGTTGGTGAGGAAGCCGCAAACTCGCTGTTGGTCTGGAAGTTTTGCGACTGGCTCCCCAGATCGGAATAGGTGAGGAGGACACCACGGTTGTCGTAGATCCAGCCGCCCTCGAAGCGGTTGCCCCAGGCGATCTTCGTCCGCATCCAGCTCGTGTTCAGATCGAGCTGCAACGGATCGCCACCAAAGAGGTAGATGCCACCGATGATGGAGCCCCCCTGCCCCGCCCCCGAACCACCGCCTGACTGCGCTCCGGCCTGGATGTTGCCGTTGTTGAGCTGGACGAGCGTCTGCGGGGAGATCGGCTGGGTGGGGATGAGATACCCGCCGGTCTGCGTCGTGCCAACCCCGGTCACCCGCGGCACGGTCACGCCGTAGGCAAGGCGGTCGTAGTTGAAGAACAGCCCTTCGCTCGGCTCCGGGAACATCTCGTATTCCTGGAGATCGGGCGGAGCGAAGAGCTGGAAGTCGTAGAAGTCTTGGTCCGGCAGGAGCGGCATCCAGTCTCCGCCACGGGCCTGGGGGACCGGGGCCAGCGGCGCCGCGAGGGCGAGGATGGTCGCCAGCTTGGAGACGAGTCCGGAAACACGCTTGACACGGGGGTGTGTAGCCATCGCTATGTGTCCTGGGGAGCAGGAGCCGTTGTTCCGCAATTGCGGATTGCTCCGGTGGTATCGGTCGTGTCGGGGATCCGAGTTGACGAAACCTGGCAGACCCTGACGGATCGGGGGGACGAAGCGATCCCGGAGGAAGAAAGGCTGGCAGCCGGGGCAACCTCGGGTATTCTCAAGGGACCGCCCCACGCGGCCCCGGACTGCGGCCGTTTTCCGCGGATTCCCGACGTTTCCAGGGAGAAGAGCGATGCAGACCTGCCACGAGGTCTCTCACCACGGCGGCCGTTCCCCGCGGGCCAAGATTTTTTGGCCCTGCCCCGCCGGCCGATGCCGCTGGCTCGTCGTCGCGGTGGTGTGGGGGGGGTGGGGCATTCTCTCGGCTGCCGCGGAGCCGGCGCGGGGGAATGCCGTGGCCGAACGGGACGACCCGAAGGCCGATGCGGTCGAGTTCCTCCGTCTCTCCCGCGACGCCAAGGGGAGTCCCGTGTCGCTCGACACGTCGATCGTTCACTACCGGGAGACTGAAGCCTCGGCCCGGGCAGCGGGGCGGCGGACACCCGTCGAGGTCGATCTCGTCGGCGCCGTCCATCTCGGTGGAAAGGGATATTACGACACCCTAGACCGCCTCTTCGAGGATTACGACGCGGTCCTCTACGAGCTTGTCGCCCCCGACCACGCCCGTGTGCCGCAACCGGGGAGGAAGCCATCAGGCGCGATTGGCAATGCCCAGCAGGGCCTGACGAAGATGCTCGGCCTCACGTTCCAACTCGACGAGATCGACTATTCCGCAGCCAACTTCATCCATGCCGACATGTCGCCCCAGGAATTCGACGCCGCGATGCAAAAGCGGGGCGAATCGTGGTGGACCATGTTCACGCGTCTGATGCGCGAAGGGGCCGAACGGGCCGAGCGCGGGAAGCCGACCGGCCCCGAGGTGGGGATCGGCGATCTCTGGGGGATGTTCTTCGGGAAGGACCGCGAGGTCCGTCTGCGCCGGATCATGGCGGAGCAGTTCACCGACATGGAGGTGCTGACGGCGGCCTTCGGCGGGGAGGAGGGGTCGACCCTGATCACCGATCGCAACGGTGCCGCCCTCGAGGTGCTCTCGGAACAGATCGCCGCGGGGAAGAAGCGGATCGCCATCTTCTACGGCGCCGCGCACATGGAGGACTTCGATCGGCGGCTCAGGGAGGATCTCTCCCTGGAGCCCGGCGAGGTGGAATGGGTCGAGGCTTGGGATCTGCGGATGCCGGGGGAGAAGTGAGTGCTGCAAGCCCGGCGACCGGGCCGCTGTGACTGGTGGCGGTGACGCCCGGCGGGCTAGCGCCGGACGGGGCCGGCAACGCGGACGATCTCTCGCGGGACCGACCGGCGCATCGGCCCGGCCCATCCATCCGTAACCCGGCGGAGATGCCGCAGGACGGAATCGTAGCCGATCGCCTCGACCGCCTCGCCGACGATCTCGAGCTCGAAGTCCCCCCGGTATCCGGCCGCATGGAGGTCGGCCACGATTCCATCGAGGGGGAGATGGCCCTGTCCGGGGGGAAGACGCTCGCGATCGGACGAGGGGGGGCCGATCCGGTCAGCGAGCTTCACGAGGGCGAGGTGTTTGACGACGTCGGGGAGGAGGTCGCGGAGCGTCGCCTCATGGCCGAACTGCCAGAGGTCGAGCGACAGCCGGACCGCGGGGTGGTTGAAGCGGTCGACCCACTCCAGGGCCTGGGCGAGTCGCGGCATGAATCCGCAGCCGACTGCGGCAGCGGGATGGTGCGGCTCGAGGGCGAGGGTCACGCCCCGGCCGGCAGCTAGGGGAGCGAGGAGCTCGAGCGATTCGCGGAGCAGTCGACGAGCGTGCCCCAGGGTGTGGCCGCCGCGGCATCCGGTGTGGACAACGAGCACTTCGGCCCCGATCCGTTCCGCCGTCGCGATCGCCTCGGCGGCGTCATCGACGCTCTCGCGGAACGTGCGACCGTCGCTTCCGGTGAACCCGCCGGCCCACTGCAGGCTCGAGACCCGGATCCCCGACCGGTCGAGGAGTTTTCGCGTCTGGTCGACGCCGATATCCGAGACCTTCGTCCGCCACAGGGCCACGGCATCGAAGCCGTGGTACGCGAGATGGTCGAGCTCGACCGGGAGCTCCCAGCGGAAGGTCGTCAGTTGGCTGATCGACATCTGCAGGCGCGAGACGCGGGACATAGGCTCGGACATGGGTCGGATCGATCTCCTGCCAACCGGTGGACAAAGGACACGCCGCGATGACGGATCAAGGGCGGAAGGGGGAAGTATGGAACGCCTCCTCGCAGGCAGGCAAGAGAAGTCGGTGGAGAACGCTCCATCCGCCCGGATGCTTTCCGGTCGCCGGTCTTGACCGGGGGGGACGGGCTCGTGATCCGGGGTTGACAGGCCGCGCGGATCCCTCCCTGGCATGGCGCGATAACCGATCAGCGGGCGCCCTTCAACGCGTTGGAAGGAGATCGAGACAGACCACCCGTCCGTTGCCGCGGACGAACAGCAGGCCGCGCGCGATGACCGGTGCTGCCCAGCATGGCGCGACGAGGAGCTCGCGACCACTGGCGGCGTCGACGGGACGGACGCGCGAGAGCTCCTCGTATTTCTCCGCCGTGGCCCGGGCGAGAACGAGGTCGCCGTATTCACCGAGGACGAGGAGGTGGCCATCGACGAGGGTGATGCTCGCGCGCCCCAGCCCCCCCTCGCTCCAACCGACCACGCCGGTGTTCCAGTTGACGCACACCAGTTGCGCGTCGCCGGCGTTGCGTCCGCTCGATCCGTAGACATATCCGTCCTGGAGAACGGGGGTGTTCCAGTGGGTCTTGAGCGCCTGACGGGGCCGCGCACCGGGGCGGTCGCGACGGAGCTCGCTGAACGACTCCTTCTCCACCTCAAGGAGGACGCTGCCGGGGCCGTAGCATTCGGAAAGGAGGATCTGGTCGCCCGACACGACCGGGCTCGCGGCGACGACACTGAACAGTTCGTCTGACCGCCACCGGAAGCGATCGAGGAGCTTGCCGGTCGCCGGCTCAACGGCCACGAGATCGTCGCGCATCCAGGCGAGGATCAGCGGGCGACCACCGATTGTGGCGAGCGCCGGCACGCTGTAGCTGGCGAGTTGGTTCGTGGCGCGCCACACCTCCGCACCGGTGTCGAGATCGAAGGCCACGAGGCCGCTGTCGAGCCCCTTCACCAGATCGAGGCGTTCGGGAGCTGCCGGGCTCGCCCCCTCCCGGCTTCCCCCCACCTGCACGACGACGAGTGTCCGCTCCTCCGCGCCGACAGCTTGTGGGCCGACGACGAGCGCGGCGGCGCCGACACCGAAGAAATTCTGGATGACTCGGTAGGTGGCCGACGTGTCGACCTCCCAGAGAAGGCTGCCATCGACGATGGCGCGGCACTCGAGCTTTCCGTCCGGGCCGAAGG
>SIAG01000163.1 GCA_009691925.1 Planctomycetaceae bacterium | reverse complement strand
GGGGGGATGGGGGCGGTGTTCCGGGCCACCGACACGACGCTCGACCGGGTGGTGGCGGTGAAGGTGCTCTCCCGCCAGCACTCGTCCGACGTCGACATGCTCCGGCGCTTCAAGAACGAGGCCCAACTCGCCGCCCGGCTCGATCACGAGAACATCGGCCGGGTGCACGCCGTCGGCTCCGATGCCGGCTGGCACTACATCGTCTTCGAGTTTATCGAAGGGACAAATCTCCGCGATGTGGTCCACGACGAGGGGCCGCTCGACGTGCCGCGAGCCCTCCGATTCACCGCGCAGGTCGCCGAGGCCCTCGAGCATGCCTCGGAGCGCGGCGTCGTCCACCGCGACATCAAGCCGTCGAACATCATCGTCACCCCGGCGGGGCGGGCGCGGCTGGTTGACATGGGCCTGGCGCGGTTGCCGGCGGTCGGGGGGGTCCCCGATCTCACCGAGAGCGGGATGACGCTCGGCACGTACGATTACATCTCGCCGGAACAGGCCAGGGATCCCCGCGCGGCGGATGTGCGCAGCGATCTTTATTCGCTCGGCTGCACGCTCTTTTTCATGCTCAGCGGGCGCCCGCCGTTTGCCGCCGGCACGGCCGTTCAAAAACTCCTCCAGCACCAGCAGAGCCCGCCGCCGCCGGTCGCCGCCGACCGTGACGACATCCCGCTCGGCCTCGAGGCGGTCGTCGAGCGGCTCCTGCAGAAAGAGCCTCTCGATCGATACCAGACCCCGGCACAACTCGTGGCTGATCTGGTCGCGATCGCCGCCATGCTCGGCATCGACCTCGATGTCGAACGGGCGCGGGGCTCCGATCTGGACCTGCCGCGGGCCGCGGGTTCATCCTGGCCCTGGATCCTGCCGGTGGTGGCGCTGCTGGCCACGATCGCCGGGCTGTGGGGGCTGCCGAAGATCCGCAAGTGGAGACTCGCGGCGACCTTCCCGATGGCGGTCGACGGGGGCGGTGGTGAAGCCGGCAATCCCGCCGGCGATCGGGTGGCGACCCCGCGCCGGATCTGGCGGATCGTCGACGGCCCGTCGGGCCTCGGGGATGTCGCTTCGCTCGAGGCTGCGATTGGGGTGGCGGACGACGGCGATGTCGTCGAGTGCGCCTTCAGTGGCGTCCGGGACGAAGAGCCCTGTGTCATGGTGGGCCGGCGGCTGACCCTCCGGGCCGCCCCGGGCCACGATCCCGTGCTGCGATTTTCGCCGCCGGCCGGCAGCCATCCCGCCGCGGGGCTGACGATCGTGTCGGGGAGCTTCGTGCTCGAGGGGGTCGGTCTGCGTCTCGTGCCGGCGTCCTCGGGAACCTCGGCGTTGTTTGCCCTCGGTCGGGGGGCGACGCTCGAGGCGGAGGGCACGCTCCTCGAGATCCGCGAGGGGGGTGGAATGGCCGAGCGTGGGGCGCGGGACGGGGAAGCCGTGTTCGTGCTCGGGGAGCGGGCTGAGGCTCCGCGGGAAGATACCGGGGCCGATGGACCTGCCGGCGAGGAGGAAGGAAGCGGAGCGAGAGGCCACCCGGCCGAGTCGTTGGTGCGGTTTTCGGGCGTCCAGGCGATCGGCGCGGGGACCTTCCTGTCGGCCGAGGGCGGAGCGGCCCTGGCGGTGGTCTGGTCTGGCGGACGGTGCGTGACCGGAGGCCGCTTCCTCCGCGCCGAGGGGGGGCCGCAAGGGGAAGCGGCGACCACCATCAAGCTCGTTGTGCGCGACGCGCTCCTGGCCAATCAGGAGGGCTTCGCCCAGCTTGTCGATGCGCCGGGCCTCCCGGTGATGCCGATCCTCCGGGTCACGACCGAACGCTGTCGGTTCCTCACCCCTCCGGGCCGGCCGTTCCTCGAGCAGGCCGGCATCGGCCAGCCCGACGCCCACCGCGCGGCGATCGAATGGACCGACGTTGGGGGGAGGTACGAGGGAGGGGCGAGCTTCCGACGGATCGACGGGGCCGCCGAGCGCGAGGAGATCCCCTTTTCGGCGGTCAATCCGCCCCTCCGTCATGAGGGCTCGATCGGGGGGTGGAGCGAGGGAAACCCGTGGGATTTCCCAGCGATGACCCCTGTCGAGACGCCGCGGCGGCCCGATTCTTGACATGCCACGCGGCCGCACGGTCTAGTAATGGAGACTAGACCGACCTTTTTCGACCCAGGAGTGCAGCCGATGAAGCGGGGCCGTGTTTTGCTCGTGGTGACGTCCGTGGCCGTGGGAATCGTCTTGGGGGGCCTTGGCCGTCCGGCGTTCGCGATCAAGCAGTTCCAGGACGAGTTCAAGGCCGTGTACGTCAAGCCGGACAGCAGTGATCCCGCCGAGAAGGCGCTGGCCGCGGCCGTCGATACGGCCAAGTGCAACGTCTGCCACAAGGGGAAGGAAAAGAAGCAGCGCAACGTCTACGGCGAAGCCCTGGCCGACCTTCTCGACAAGAAGGAAGATGCCAAGAACATGGAGAAGATCCGCAAGGCCCTCGAGACAGTCGCGGCGATGAACAGCGCCGACGGCGGGCCGACATTCGGCGAGCTCATCAAGATGGGCAAACTGCCTGGCGGCCCCGTGGAGTGACGCTTGAGTGACGCTGGAGTAAGGGGTACGGCGAAACGCGCCGATGAATCTCCGGAGACGCCGTCCGACGGCGTCTCCGGTTTTTTTTGAGGCGTACGATGCGATCCGGTGATCGGGTTTCCAGGAGACAACCATGACCGCAGGCAGTCTGTTTGGCAGGGATGATCGGCCGGCCTCGGGGAAGCGGTGGGAGACGTCGGTGCGGCCTCTTGTGTGGGCGCCGGTGGCGATCCTCCTGCTCGTGGCGACGAGCCTGCCGGCCCAGGCCCAGCGCCCCGGACGGCGGTGGCGGACCGCCCCCCCTCCGCCGCGGACCCAGCCCGCCCCGCAGCCGGCGGCCGCTCCACGGGCCCAGCCTTCCGGAAAGCCGTCGTCGACCTCCAAACCGGCCACGGCGGGCCCCCTAGCCGGGAAGCCAGCCGGGAAGCCAGCCGGGAAGGGGACGCCTCCGCCGGGCAAAAAAATCGACAACAAGACCCCGCAGACGACCGCGCTCCCGGCAGCTCGGCCGGGGCCAATCCCTTCCATCGGCTCTGCTGTTGGATCGGCCGCGCTTCCCTGGGCCGGCCCGGCACTCTTCAGCGCGGCGTGGCGGGCAGACCATCCCGGCGCGTGGCGGCCGGAGGAGGGAGCGGGGGAGATCGTCCTGGCTGGCGGGGCGCGCGAGACGACCCAGGCCGACACCCGCGGCGTGGAACTGGCGGCATGGACGGCGCGGGAGCCCTTCGATGGGGAGACCGTAGCCCGATCGGTGCTGCCAGCGTCGGCCGAGAGCCCGGCGGTGGACGCCGACATCCCTGCAGCCGACCTGATCGTCTTTCCCAGCGCGGACGGGGCTTTGCCGGCGCCCCGCACCGCTCTCCCCGCAGCACCGGTGGCGGAGGACCTTGGGAAGGGAACCGTGGCCGCCGACGGCACGGTGAGCGTGCTGTTGCGGGGGGACAACGCCCCACCCTCCGGGCCCGAGCCAAACCGGCGGCGCCCGGCGACGGTCTCGCTCTCGCCCGATGACGCGTCTTCGCCGTGGCTCCCCCTGGGGGCGTTCGCCGCAGTCCCGGCCGGAGGAGAGCAGGCTCTCGCGCCGCATGTGTTCCTTGAGCTCTCCCTCCATCGGGATGGAACGGTGCGCGGCAACTATTTCGACGCCGTCTCCGATGCCGTTGAGCCGGTGGCTGGCCGGTTCGACCGCGAGACCGGCTCACTCACCTGGCGGATCGGCGGCCGGGGGGCGGAGTTTGAGACCACGGCCGACGGTCTGGCGGCCGGGCGGGTCGAGGCCACCGTCCGCCGCGGCACGCACGAACGGACGTGGGTCCTCATCGGCCTCCCCTGACCAGTCGCCTGTGTGGAGCGCGCCGTCAGTCGTCGGCGATCGCGTCCAGCAGGTCGGGGAGAAGGCCCCCCGGCACCCCCGCCACCGCTGCGGCCGTCTCGGCCGGGGCGAAGATCCGGACCCGCTTCACGAGATCGTCGAACTGCTCGTGGGCGAGGCTGCGGACAACGGGGGAGAGCTCGGCGAGCGACCGCCAGTGATCCGCCCGGTCGCCGGCGTCGCGCGGCCGCTGCCGCACCTGGAGCGCGAACTCCACCTCGCGCTCGGCCGGGGGAGCATCGATGAGGAGCGTCTCGGGGGCGACTGCGATCCTCAGCCGTCTCGACAGGCGCTCGGCGAGCCGGGCGGCAACACGCGTCGTGGCATCGTAGGGCGAGCCGGCGAGGGCGCGGTGGATGTCGGGGTGGTTGAGGGCGTCGTAGGTGGCCACCCGTTTGAGGAGGCAGCGACGAGCGCCAAACAGCCCCTCGACGAGCGGCGCCGCCCCCGTTCCCACCGCGGCACCCCGCAGCCAGCCGATGAATCCCTGCTCATCGGCCCGGGTCAGCCAGGGGGCATCGATAGCGCCGCGCACGAGCCAGACGGCGCGCTGGAGCATGCCCGTGGCGGCCCGTACGGCGTGGTGCCAGTAGACCTCGCTGAACATCACATAGCGGGCGAAGACCATCAATTCGGCCGCCGTCCGCCCCTTGTCGGTGATCGCGAGCGTCTTCCCCGCGGCATCGATGCAGAGACTCGCCAGGAGGCGATCCTGGTCGAAGTGACGGCCGTAGGGGACGCCGGCGTGGAGGCTGTCGCGGGCGAGGTAGTCCATCTTGTCGACATCGATCGGCCCGGAGAGGAGGGAGTGGAGGAGGATCCCGGCCGGGTCGTCGGCCGTGCCGTCGATGAGGGCCGCGACCCGGGATGGCTCGAGCCCCCACTCGGCCCGGAGGATCGCGGCCGGCTCCCCCGTGGCGAGGATCCCACCGACGAGTGATTCATGCCGGGGGAGCTGTGGGAGACCCATGTCCTCCAGCGGATGGCAGTAGGCCCAGTGCCCGATGTCGTGGACGAGCGCCGCGACGACGAACGCCGCGGCGTCCCCTTCATCGACCGTGGCGGCGAAATGGGGATCGCGCCGGAGTCGGCCAAGGAAGGCCAGCGCTAAGCGGTAGACCCCCAGCGAGTGCTCGAAGCGGGAGTGGGTGGCGCCGGGATAGACCAGCGACACCAGCCCCAGTTGGCTGATCCGCGCCAGGCGGCGCATCTCGGCGGTGTCGACGAGGGCACGCACGCGCGGCGTCAGCGGCACCGTCACATCGGGGGGGATGCGGATCCCTTCGGCGGAATGCTCCGCCGCGATCAACTCCGGAAGTGCGTCGAAAGCCATGGGAAGACCGCGGAGAATGGGGCCAGCCGAGACGCCGCTGCTAAAGATGCGTGATGCCGGCGAGCCAGCGGAGGGCGGCGCTGACCATGAGAAAGAGTGAGAAGTGCGCGATGGCCGAGCCGGAGTCGAAATCGAAGCAGGCGAAGGCGGCAAAGGCCCCGACGGCGATGAACACCGGGGCGTAGTAGAGCCACTCCCACATCTCGATCTCGGCGGGGAGGTATCCCCGGGCCACCCACAGGGCAACGTAGACGCCCGCGCAGATGAGCGTCCGGAGAGCCAGGCTCCTTCCCCGGTAGGGCTGGAGCTCGCGGTCGCGGATCGCCGCGTATCCCAGCCTTGCAGAGGGGATCGAGAGGATCACCGCACCGGCCAGGAGGAACCAGGCCGGTGGGTCGCGGTCCCACTGAACGCGGGCCACCGCGGCGGCCACGACCGCGAGCACCGTGCCGACGCCGACGAGGGTCCACTGGAGGGCCGAGACCGGGCGGTCGGTCCGCTTCAGAGGCGCCGTCGGTGCCCGCCCCGTCGCCGTGGAGGTTGTCGACGGGGCCTCCGGCTCGTGGATCACGACGGCCTTTACCGCGGTGGCCGGGATCGTGATCGGCTTCTTGCACTTCGGGCATGGACCGGTCTGGCCGGCGTACCGGTCGCTGACCGTGAAGGTCGCCTTGCAGGATCCGCACAGCACCTGGATCGCCATGATCTCACCCGAAACGAAGACTCGTCGGCCGAACGCCCGACCATGGCCGCCCGCCCATCACCCCGCCCATCGCCCCGCCCAGGGGACCTTCCGCTTGCCGCTTCCCCGTCACCGCGTCCTGCCCGGCCGGAGACGGGGGAACGCCGTGTCGCGGCGGGGGCGGTCGACCGATGGCCCGATGGACCGATGGACTTAAGCCTGGGGGAAGTGTCAGAGGCTGCCGGGCCGCCGTCAAGTGATCCGCTGCGCAAGCGGCGGGTGGTAGACTCCAAGCAAGTCGGCATCGGCAGTCCGAGGCGGCCGGTTCAGGAGGCAAACGGTGATGGCCGACCCGAAGTCCCCGCTTCCTTCGTCCGCAGACGCTCCCCGGGCCACGACCGGGACGATCACCTTTCCCTGTCCCAACGGCCACAGGATCAGTGTTCCCGCCAAGCTCGCCGGCAAACGCGGCGCCTGCTCGAAGTGTGGCACGGCGGTGGTCATCCCCCCGGCCTCAGTGGCGATCACCGCACCGGCCTCTCCCCCTGCCGGCCGGCCAGCGCAGGCCTCGGAGGACGTGTTTGTGGCCGGAGGGGATCCCCAGTCGGGAGAAGAGGGAACGATCACCCTCAAGTCGCCACCGAAGTCGCCACCGGCCTGGCCTGCGGCCTTGGCGGTGCCGCCGGCGACAGGCCTCCCCGGGCCGCTCAACGCGGCGTTGCCCGTGGCGGCGACAACGGTCGCCCCGGTCGGTGCCGGTCCGGGGCCCGCCGGACGCCCGCCGGGAGCCGGCGGAGTCGAGCCTGCGGGGCAGGAGCGCGACGCAGCGACTGCCAGCGGTGCCGCCCTGGTTGCGTATCCGACGGCCCTCCTCGTCGCCCGGCTGTGGGCGGAACGGGATCACGGCGGGATCGTGGAGCTCCACCTCGTCGGTGGGAGCGTGATCCTGCCGGAGTGGTATGAGCCGGCGTGGTCGCAGGGGAGCCACGGGCTGTTTGCCAGCCAGGCCGCCGACGGCTCGGTCACGCTCACCGCCGTCGCCTGGGACTCGATCCAGAAGGTGGTTGTGCGGCAGGTGGAAGGGCTTCCCGACGGGATGTTCGAATAACACCGGGCCCGGTGGCGGGCCCTCATTCGACACTTGGCGGGGGCGACCCCTTCAAATGCCGGTCAGCATCCTCGCGAGCGGATAAAAGGCTAGGCCACTCGGGCGGCAAAGTCGCCGGAAAAGGATCCCCTCTGCGGGATGCGCGCAAGACTTTTCCCCCAGGTGCGAGGGCCCTACCGTGACGCTCGACCACTTCTTCGCGGCGGTCTATCGACCGCTGCGGCGCTCCGGGCGAGCCGGGCAGACCCTGCGTGAGGCCCGCCGGTGCCCCGGGGAAACAGCGGCCTAGGCATCGTGGGGACGATGTCGCCCAATCGCACCGCTGCGGTGAGCAGGGGCAGTGCGAAGGGCGGACGCCGCGTCCGCAGCCCGGCGAACCTACTGGGCCGAGGCCCCGGCAAAGCCGATGCGCCGGGGCACGGAAACCGCGACAGTCCAGGCGGCGAAGAGCGGCGAGCGGCTTGGGATGCAGCGGCGGGCCGGATTTCAGGGGCCGATCTGCCCATGGCCAGGTGCTCCACGAGCACCAGACGCCCCCCCGCTCCGGGCGAATAGGATCGGCGGAATCCTGCACACGAGCCTTGGGAGCCCGGCACGACCCACTCCACCGCGGGGGCCTGATAGAATGCGCCTGGGGCTGTAGACTTCCACGCGCCGCCGGCTGAGATCGACGGAAGGTCAGTGATCCCGCTGCCTTGCATCATGCCGGGACGCGATCCGCAGGCTTGTAACAGGCGCGGCCGGCAGGATACACGGTCCGTAGAAATATAAGTTCGTCAGCAACGGAGTACGTCATCCACATGTCGCGCGACAACCTCTTGTTTGCCCCGCACGATTGGTTCTCTGTAGAAGAGCATCAAAAAAACCAACTCAGGGAAGAGGTCGGCACATACGATGGCAACCGGCTGCTCAACACGCCTGTTGATGATCTAAGCGGATACTTTGCCGACAAGTACTCCATGGATGTTCCAGTGCTGCAACGAGATGCGATCGTCGCCGACCAACGTGAAACAAAGATCGACAAGAGCCATGACTTTCTATACGGCCCCCGGTTCGATGGCCGTCCAATCATGGTTGATGGGAGCACTGTTGAAATCACTGTGCCATTCACAGGTGACGGATCGCTTTTCAGTGTGCGCCCTACGACGTATTCAACGAATCCACCGCGAGCCAGCATTCGAGGCGACACGCTAGTCCTGCAGTTCAGCGGCGTTGATCAATCGTCGGGACAGTTGAAATCAGAAATCGAAAAGGCACTTACCGATATCGAAACGCACCTCGACCGATTACGCAAAAGTGCCGAAACTCTCAATGGCTCACTTCGGAGCATGGCATTACAAGCAATCGAAACACGACGCGAGAAGCTCCTCGCGAATCAAAATCTCGTGTCGTCGCTAGGGTTCGCCCGCAAGGGTAACCGTTCACACCCCGGGCCGTCAAATCTCAGGAAATTGACCTTTTCTCAAGGGCCGATTGCAGCCAAAACAGGGGTATGACGCTGCAAATCACCGAAGAGCAGATTTCGAAGTGGCCGCCAGACGCCCAGGCAGTGGTGCGGTTTTTGTTGGCGAAAATTGTTGAGCTCGAGAGGCGATTGGAGCAGTACGAGGGCCCGAAGACACCGCAGAACTCTTCCCTGCCGCCGAGCAGCCAGCATCCGCATGCGGCGCGGCCGAAGCGACCGAAGTCGAAGCGGAAGCCTGGCCGGCAGGCTGGGTAAGCGCAAGTACGATCGGGCGTTGATTCCGACGTCAGACTGCGACGAGACGAAAACACTCAAGCC
>SIAG01000162.1 GCA_009691925.1 Planctomycetaceae bacterium | reverse complement strand
GTTCGGGCTCGCCAGTGGCCTGTCGTTGGCATCAACGCTCCTTGCGCTCGCCTTCTCGAACGTCCTCACCCGCCCACTCCGGGCTCTGACCCTCGCCGCCGAGCGGCTCGGGGCCGGCGACACCTCCGTCAGCGTCCCGGTCGACTCCGAGGACGAATTCGGTCAACTCGGCCGGGTGTTCAACGGGATGGCGGCGAGCATCCGCAGGCAGACCGAACAACTCCAGACGCAGGTCCGCGAGAACGAGGATCTGCTTCTCAACATCCTCCCCGCGTCGGCCGTCGAGTCACGGCGCGACGGAGACGAGCAGGCCAACCGGGAGTTCGCCGACGTGTCGGTGCTCGTGGCGGATGTCGTCGGGATGGAGCACTACGGCACGACCGCCGGCGAGGCCCGGGCCCTCGCCATCCTCGGCGACCTCGTGGCAGCGATCGACGAAGCCGCCGATGCCGGAGGGATCGAGAAGGTCAAGACCACCGGCACCACCTACCTGGCCGTCTGCGGCCTCTCCGTCACCCGTCCCGACCATGTCCGGCGGATGATCGCCTTCGCGCGCGAGATCGAGCGGATCGTCGCCATCTTCAACCGCGACCACCACCTCGACGCCGGCGTTTCGATCGGCATTAACGCCGGCCCGGTCGTCGGGGGCGTCGTCGGCCGGCGTCGATTCGTCTACGACCTGTGGGGGGAGACCGTCGCCGTGGCCAAGGGCCTTGCCGCTCAAGGCAACGCGGCGATCCGCGTCACCGACCAGGTGCGCGAGCGCACCGCGGGGCTGTTTGAGTTCGACGGGCCGTTCACGACCACCCTCGATGGCCGACCAGCCATTGAGACGTGGTCGCTACGGGGATGAGGGGCAGGCGATGATCGAATGGCTCCTGACGCATCCGCTCTCGACCCGCGTGCCGAATTTCTGGCCGGCGGTCCTCCTCGCACTCGGCTTTCCGCTGGTCGAACTGGCGCTCACCGAGGCGACTGCCGCGTCCGAGCGGCGCGGCGTTCGTTTCGCGCGGACGCTCCGCAATCTCCGCGACCTCGTCGTCCCCAGCCTGGCAGTGCTCCTGCTGGTGAGCTTCGTGCTCGGTCTGCCGGCCGACGGCGGCGTCGTCCGCGTCGCCGAGACGGTGTTCTGGATTGCGGCCCTGTACGCGGTCGTCGGCGCGTTCAACGATGCCTTCTTCGGTCGCGCTGCCGCCGATTCCTGGCAAGACCGCGTTCCCACCCTTCTCCGCGATCTGATCCGCATCGCCCTGGTCGCGCTCGGCGGCGTGGTCATTTACTCGAAAGTCTGGGGGCAGGAGGTCGGCGGTGCCCTGACGGCCCTCGGAGTGGGATCGGTGGTCATCGGCCTGGCGCTCCAGGAACCGCTCGGCAATCTCGTCTCGGGGCTGATGCTCCTGTTTGAGCGGCCACTGAAGGTCGGCGACTGGGTGAGGACCGGGGGTGTCACGGGAAGCGTCATCGAGATCAACTGGCGGAGCGTCCACATCGAGACGGCAACGCGGGAGCTCCACATCGTCCCCAACGTCTCCCTCTACAAGAGCGAGTTCAGCAACCTCTCCCGCCCGACGCTGGTGCGCACCGAGGTCGTCGAGATCGGCTTTGGCTACGACGATCCGCCGAACCGCGTCAAGGAAGTGCTCCAGGCGATGCTCGAATCGATCCCCGGGGTGCTGGCGACCCCGGCCCCGATCGTGCGGGCGCTGGGGTATGGCGATTCCATGCTCAACTACCGGTTGATCTTCTCCGTCGCCACCCAAGAGGATCTGCCCGCGATTCGCGACACGGTCATCTGCCGCGTCTGGTATGTCGCCCGGCGCGAGGGGCTGACGATCCCCTACCCGATCCAGATGGAGTATGGCCCGGGAGAGTCGCCCGGCCGGCCGGAGCCTTCCGCGGCGGAGGTGCTCGAGCGTCATACCCGTTTCCAGCCCGCGCTCGCCCATGCCACGGCCCGCCCGCCGGCCGTGCGCGACTACGCCAAGGGGGAGTCGATCCACTCCCCGCGCTGCCGGTTCAGCGGCTTCGCGCTCATCCTCTCCGGTCGGGCGGCCCTCGTGACCAGCGACGAGCGGGGCCAGTCGACGCCGATCGGCTCGATCGGACCTGGAGAGTGCTTTGGCGACCAATTGACCGCCGGCGGCGGGCTCGACGACGTGGGCATCGTTGCCGCGGAGGATCTGCGGGTGTTCGTCTTCGATCCGGTGGCGATCGGCGACCTGCTCGACCACTCGCCAAGCTTGGCAGCGGAGATCGGCGACGCCCTCGAATCGCGTCGCCGGGCGGCCCAGGCGGCGCGGCGGGGGACGTGAGCCCGGGATTGCGGACCGTCAGGCGGCGGCCCTTACCTGCGCGTCGTGGAGGGCCGTGCCGCGGAGGAGGATGCAGCCGTGAAGCACCTCCGGCCGGCCCGGGCTGCCAACCGCCGCGGTGGGGCAGGCGACGAGCCCCCGCAGCCGCGACCACGATTCCCGGAGGGCGTGGGGGATCGAACAAGCGCTGACGTTCCCGGTTCGGCGTGTTAGACCGTTGACCAGCTCTCCCCCGACCCCTGCCTCCTCGAGCTTCATGCCAGTGAAGCGGACGATCCCCGCGCCAGCCTGGTGGGGCACCACGAAATCGACGTCGGTGCCACGGAGGCCGGCCGCGTCGAGGGTCTCGACGACGGCCGCCGACATCGCCCGAGGCGCCAGATCGGCGATCGTCATTCCGTCGAGCGAGAAGACCAGCCGCGTCTGGTCGTGCGTGCGGGTGCCGTCGACAGCGGGGACGGCGACGTGCGAACGAAGGTGAAAATCGAACGCGGGGCGATCGACCGGTTGCTTGCCGGCATCGGCCCGAACGATCCCGAAGTGGACCGGATAGCGCCGGCTCGCCATCGGGGCGAGGATCGTGGCCGAAGCCATGTCGCCAAACAAGCCGCCGGTCGTCGTGCAACCGTAGTCGGTGATCCGACTGATGCGGGTGGCGACGACGACGAGGAGGAAGTCATCGCGTTCGAGGACGAGCCGCGGGGCCCAGCGCTGGGTGATCAGCGCGAACGCCCGGCTGTAGCCGCAGCAGAACCAATTCAGCCCGAGGGTCCGGCAGCGTCGCAGCCCGAGCTCACGGGCCAACTGCCGGGCGGCGCGCCGCGGCCGCTCCCGCGCCGCCTCGTGGGGGGCGAGGTGCCGTCTGGCGATCGACGGGGGGATGAAGGAGGGGGAGACGAAGACGATTCCCCGGCAGTCGGCGAGGTTGCAGCCCGACTCCCGCTGGAGCCGGCGGACGGCCCGCAGCCCCATCGTCAGTTCGTCGTCGAGGGAGATCGCACGGGCCTCGATCCCGGTGTGCTGCGTGAACTTCCGCGGGATCGTGGCGCCGAACCAGCCATTCTCCAGGTGCCAGGAGGGCTGATCGATCGAAATCGCGGCGATACCGAGATCGGAAGTCGGGCTCGGGGCCATGGTCGGTGCGCGTTTCGGGGCGGGGCAGGCGACGTGCCGGCGGGGGGGCGGCAGGAGTTTGGAGGGCGGGATTGTGACGACCCCGAGCCTCCCGGGCCAGTGGAAAACTGGCGCGAGAATGACGGGTTTTTGCCATTTCCGACCGGTCCTGCCCCCGCATTCGTGCCCTTGTTTCAACGGCCGACGATCACGGGCCGCGGCCGACCGATGCGGCCGACACCGTTTCAAAACGGCCTCACAACGTCGCCGGCATCGCGGGTGAACAAGGCCCGGAGCGTCCGCGGATCGATCGATTCAGCGATTGCCCGCGCCGAGCCGTCCCCAAACAGCATCGGCCGGGCGCGGGCATGGCTCGCCTGCGTCGCGTTGAGGAGATCGACCACTTCGTCAACGTCGACATCGAACTCCGCCGGCCGCGTCCATTCCACCCTGTTCTTCCAGCCGAGATCAAGGAGGAGGATCGTGTTCGCCATGCCGTCGCTGATCGCCCCGATCGACACGCCGATGGTCTGCGTACCGGGAATCGGCTCAGGGGCATCGAAAAACATTCCCGGCCCGGCGGCGGCAACGTAGGGCGTCATCCCGACGGCGGTCGGGGCGCTGGGGCAGCTATACACCTTCGGCATCCGCGGCAGGAGGGTGAGGTTGTGCGGGCTGTCCCACGGCTCGTCGAAGTGGAACTCCCGGTAGAGCGCCTCCTCGCCGAGGTACGGAAGCAGTGCTACGCGCCAGCTGAGGAGCGGCCGGCCGTCGGCAGCGACGATCGCCACCGGCATGATGTCTTGGTTGGCGCTGGCGGCGTCGTGGAACGCCAGGCCGATCTCCTTGACATGGTTGGTGCAGACGGCTCGGCGGGCGGCCTCCCGCGCCGCCTGCACCGCCGGCAGGAGGAGGCCGACGAGCACCGGCGACACGAACATCATCATCCCGCTGAGGATGATCCCGATGAGCGCCAGCGACCGGCCGGTGAAGACAACCGGCGAACCGGGGCTTTGGCTCGCCTCGATCTGGCGCAGCCCCATCACGCCGCAGATCAGCCCGGGGATCCCTGTCAGGCAGAAAAACGGACAGGCAAGCACGCCGAGCACGAGGCTCGCCAGTGCCAGGCGACTCTGCTTCGTGACCGCGGCCACGCCGGAGGGAGCATCATCGAGCGAGACGATGCGGCCGTTCGTCGGCCGGGGTGGCAGCGGTGGGGGGGATCCAGATTCCATCGTAGGAGCCTCCAGGAATGAAAACTGACTTGAAACCGGGATTCTTGAAAGGCGGGATCGAACATCGAACTGCCTGCTCGAGCCCTCACGGCGGACCGTTGACGAACCAGCCGATGCCGAGGCCGACGTAGCGCACGACGGCCACCGACACCCCCCCCATCGCCAGCCATTCGACCGTCCGCTCCACCGACCAGCGCCCCGGATCGATCCCGGCCAGCGCGATCGCCAGCAGCCAGACGACGGCCACCGCCGCCATCGCGGCGAGGATCACCCCGGCCCAGTTCACCCGCCAGGCCGCGGGGAGATCGCCATCCATCACCAGCGCCAGGCTCGTCGTCATCCCGCAGGCCGGGCAGGGAAGGTGGAGCATCGTCTGGAGTTGGCAGGGGGGAAGCCCGAGTTGCCGGTGCGTGCCCGACGCGCGCGGCCGGCCGTCGGCTTCGTAGGGGGAAAGCCATGCCGCCACGACAAACGCGCCCAGCCCCAGCGCCGCCACGACCGCGGCAGCTCGGCGCGGGGAGCGGTGGCAGGGAAGCGGCGGGAGTGGCGTAGGGAGGTCGGGCACGCGTCTCACCGATCGACCACGATGCAGCCGGCGATCATGTCGTGGAGGGTCTGCCGCTTTTCCGTGAACAGCGGCATCAGGAGGCCGATGCCGAGGGTGCAGAAGGTAAGGATGCGGGCGAAATACCGGCCTAAAGCCCGGCCGACGGTGAGCCGGCGACCATACTGGTCGGTGACCTTGATGCCGACGATCTGCTTCCCCCAGGTCCCCTGCTTCTCCGAAGTTTCCAGGCCGACGTAGTAGCAGACGCCGATCACAACCCCGAGCAGATTCCCGACCGGTTGGGCGACTGCTGCACCGGTCTCCGGTCCGAGAGCCGCGAAGAGGGTGAACCCGAGTGGGACCGCTAGGATCAAGCCAAAGACCGTGATGAAAATCAGGTCGAGGATATAAGCTCCGACACGGGGGAGATAATCGGCGTACACCAGCCGGTCTGGGGCCGTGCCATCGGCCGCCGTCGTGCCATCGGCCGTCGGTGACTGGTAGGGATTCCACGCTGCCGGCCCGCCATCGGCCACGGAGGCCCGCGCTGCCGGCAACAGCCCCTGGACCGTCGCGCAGTCGACCCAGTCGGCCATCCCCTCCTTCCACACCAGGTCGCCGGCGGAAAGGTCGCCGCGCTCGACCATCGCCTGGAGTTGATCGCTCGAGTATGGGCCCGATGTCTGCCCGCCGCGTCCCACATGCCACTGCGCTGCCATTGTTTCCCTCCCGGAGTCGGTTGCCTGGATTCGAGACGCGACCGCCCATCCCCCTGGGGGAGGAGAATCCCTTCACCGGCCCCACCTGTCAAGGAGCGCCGGCGCGGGCCCGGCAAGATTACAACCGATGGCGTGCCTTGATCGCCAGGTATTCGTTGACCAGCGACGCGGTCAGCTGTTCTGGGAGGCAGTCGAGGGTCAGCACGCCGCCGCGCTCGAGGTCGGCGAGGACGCGCTGCCGCCAGACGAGGATGTCGGCGGCGGCGGCGGCGACATGGAAGCCGACCGTGCCGCGCTCCCCTCCGAGCTTGCCAGTGGGCACCTTTTGCCCAGCCGCGAGCCGATCGGTCAGCGCCCGGTCGCGGAGACAGACGACCAGCGGCAGATGCCGGCCGACCGTCGGCAGGACATGGCGACGGATCCGTTCGGTGTTGCGATCGTCGATGACGTTCGTGAGGAGAACAAGCAGGGTCCGCTTCCGGCAATGATGGCCGAGATGGATCAGCGCCTCGTCGAACCGGCTCTCGACAAGCTCCGGCTGAACATCATGCGTGGCGGCGATCATCCGCCGCAGTTGCCCCTGGCCTCCGCGCGGCGGCATCCAGCGGAGGATCCGATCGGAAAAACAGACGATCCCCACCTCGTCGCGGTGCTCAATCGCCACGTAGGCGAGTGTTAGCGCCGCATCGAGCGCCGCGTCGAACATCGTCAGGCCGTCGTTTTGATTGACCATCATTCGCCCACAATCGAGGGCAAACACCACCCGCTGGCTCTGGTTCATCTGGAAGTCGCGGACGGTGAGCTTCATCCGCCGGGAGGTCGCCCGCCAGTCGATCGCCTTGAAAGAGTCGCCGGCGGAGTAGTCGCGGAGCCGCTCGAACTCGTTCTCCGTTCCCACCCGCCGCGTGCGGCGCACGCCGAGGAGCGACATCTTGTTTTGGCGGGCGTAGAGGGCGTAGCGGCTGATCTGCCGGAGCGCCGGGTAGACCTCGATCCGATCGGCGACCGGCAGGCGGTGCGTCACCGACCACAGCCCGAGCCGGCTCCCCCCGCGGAGATCGATCCACTCGAGCAAAAAGCTCCCCCGCTCGTGTGGGAGGACGACGTGACTGGTGCGCCCGCGGGAGCGCCCCGTCATCCGCAGGCGTGACGGCGGCTCGAGCGACTCGATCACCCCGCCGACATCGTCCCGCACGTCGATCTCGTAGGCGCGACGCGAACGGTTCTCGATCACGAGCTCGATCCGGTGGCGCTCCCCGCGCGTAGCGATCGGCCCGAACTCCCTCCGTGCCTCAAACCCGGATCGGCGCGGGAGTGTTGTCGCATCGCCGATCGCCATCACGGCGAGGAGGAGATCGAGGACGACCACGACGGGCCAAACCTCCGGCACCGCAAACAGCAGCAGCGATGCCGCGAGCGGGAGGATGGCGAGCTGGCAGAGCTTCGTCGTGGGGGCGATCACAGCCGCGGCACCTCGATCGTCCGCATCAGGGCCTCGAGCGCCCCGTCGACGGAGTCCCCAGCAACTTCGGCCTCCGGGGAGAGGATCACCCGGTGCCGCAGCGCCGCCAGCACCAGGTCGGTGACGTCATCGGGGACAACATACGACCGCCCTGCGAACGCCGCCACAACGCGGGCCCCCGTCACCAGCGCGATCCCGGCGCGCGGGCTGGCCCCGAGGGAAAACGCCGGCCACTGCCGCGTCTTCCGCACGATGGCGCTGCTGTAGCGGATGATGGCGTCGTCGACCCGGACCTGCCGGCAGAGATCTTGGACCGCGATCACCCGGGCCGGGTCGAGGAGCGGCCGGATCGTCGTCGCCAGGAGCGTCTCGAGCGGATCGGGGCGGCAGTGAAGACGCAGAATCGCGTCCTCCTCAGCGGCCTGTGGATAGTTGACGACGATCTTGAAGAGGAAGCGGTCGAGCTGGGCCTCGGGGAGATGGTAGGTGCCCTCCGACTCGATCGGGTTTTGCGTGGCGAGAACGAGGAACGGCGGCTCGATCCGGTGGGTCGTGCCGTCGACGGTGACGCGCCCCTCCTGCATGATCTCGAGGAGCGCCGCGTGGGTCTTCGCCGGCGCCCGGTTGATCTCGTCGGCGAGGAGGATGTGCGTAAACACCGGCCCCGGGCGGAAGCGGAAATCCTGCGTTCGGGCGTCGAACACCGGCTGCCCGGTGATGTCGGAGGGCATCAAGTCAGCGGTGAACTGGATCCGGCCGAATGAGCAGCCGAGCGTCTCCCCGAGAATCCGCACCAGGAGTGTCTTCCCCAGGCCGGGCACGCTCTCGATGAGAACATGCCCGCCGGCGAAGAGGGCCACCAGCGCCTGGCGGACGAGCGCCTCTTGCCCGACATAGAGCTTCGCCGCCTCGGCGAGGAGGCTGTCGATCGTCCGGCTGACCTCGGCAAAGCGGGCATCGTCCCCGTGCTCCGCCGCCGACTGCATCCCGTTCTCCCCACCGGCAGGCTCTTCCGTCATTGCGTCCTCGCTTCAGGTTGGATGTCGAGCTTCCCCTTCTCCGGCCGATCCCCGCCACCGTGGCCCGCCCCCGGCCGGCCGATCCGATCCCATTCCGCCAGCAGCGCGGCCGACGTGGCGGTGTCGCCCCCCTTGGCGAGGAGGCGACCGAGGGCGTCGACATGATGGCCGAAGTCGCGCACCGCAGCGGCGGGGCGGACGCGGGCCCGGCCGAAGATCGGCGCCCGCGACCAGCAAAAGAGGAGGAGGCCGAGGAGAAGGTGCGCCGCGATCCAGGGGTGCGGCGGCACGGTGACCAGCCGCCACGCCGCTGCCGTCTCCTCGTCGTCACGGCTCCCCGCGCGCCCCTGTGCCGAGCCAAACAGAGCCACCTCCGCCCCGGCCGGCACCAGGTCGACGAGGGCCGCGGCGATCTGTCGATTGCCGCCATCGACCAGCCCCG
>SIAG01000161.1 GCA_009691925.1 Planctomycetaceae bacterium | reverse complement strand
AGTTGTTTCAAGGCAACTACAGGAAGAATGCGGCCCTCGCGGTCGGCAACGGTTTTCCTGCCTGGGAGGACCTGCGTCGGGTGGTCGCTCGCGAGCGGGTCCAAGGTGCCGCGCGGGAGCCGCTCTTCCGGATGGTCGCGTTGCCAGCTCAGCCCGACACCTTCGTGATCTGGGACAGGCTGCGATTGGAAGGTGGTGACGGTCCGCCGCTGGTGTTTGCGGAGCATCCAGAGCTGGCGGCGGTCGTCGAGCAAGCATCCGGATTAAAGTTCGGCCAGCACCCGCAGGGTCGACCGGTGCCAAAGTCTGCGTTGGTCACGGCTGCCGGTACCGAGGTCATCATCGATCTGACGAAACTGCCCGCAGATTCGCAGAAGGCGCTGACGCTGCCTCGGTTTCTCCGCGCCGATGTGGGCCTCGACGAAGCCAGTCCGGAAACGGCCTCCGTTCAGGCGTTCCTCATCGCTGCGACAGGCGGTGGCGGCAATCTGGCTGAGCCAATCGCCAAAGCTGAAGTGGGCGACCCGCATACGGCGCAGATCGTGCATCCGCGCGTCGCCGCCGAACGGGCGCGGCCGGCGGCGGAGTTTCGTGCTCTCTTCCCGCCAGCGGTCCTCTTTCAACCGATCATCCCGCGAGACGCTCAGGGGAGCGTGTTTTTGTATCGCCGAGAGGACGATCCGTTGCGTCGGCTGCTGCTCGATGAAGTGGGCCGGGCCGAGCTCGATCGGCTGTGGAGCGAGCTGGAGCTCGTCAGCGAGCAAGCGCTCGCCACCCCGATCGCGTATGAGGGACTCGTGCAGTATTACCGCAAGCCAAACGACGGCGCGCGGGTCATGTTCTTCTACATCCAGCTGTTCGAGGAACAGATCAAACGGGAGCAGCGAGACTTTCTCGCGGCTCAAGTATTCGCGGAACCGAGGCACCTCGAGGCGCTGCTCGCCTTCGCCGCGCGCGCCTGGCGACGGCCGCTCGCCGCCGATGAACGCGAGGCGATTCTCGCTTCCTACCGTGCCGACCGTACCGAGGGTGTCAAACATGATCCGGCGTTCCGTGCCGCTCTGGGCCGGGTCCTGTCGTCGCCATGGTTTCTTTATCGAGTGGAACAGCCCGCGTCGGGGCCTCGCTGGCAGCCGGTATCGGGTGACGAATTGGCGACGCGGCTGAGTTTCTTGCTGTGGGATTCGATTCCCGACGACGAGTTGCGAGCGAAGGCCGCGCGGCTCCAGGAGCCTGCGGTCATGGAGGAGCAGCTGCGCCGCATGTTGAAAGACGCCCGGATGCGGGGCATGGGCGAGGAGTTCGGTGCCCGGTGGCTCGGCGTGCGGGACTTCGTCACCAACCACGGTCGGAACCTGAAGCAATTCCCCGAGTTCACGCCGGCCGTGCGCGACGCGTTGGCCGAGGAGCCGGTGCGGTTCTTCGCCGACATGCTCGTGAATGACCGTCCGGTCGCCGACGTCATTGCCGCCGATGCAGTGGTCGCCAACGATGTCCTCGCCCAGTACTACGGAATCCCCGGCGTGACCGGTCCCCAGTGGCGTCGCATCGAGAAGGTGACAGCCTACGGACGCGGCGGGTTGCTCGGCTTTGGTGCGATACTCGCCAAGCAGTCAGCGTCGTCCCGTACAAGCCCCGTCAAGCGTGGCGCGTGGGTGGTTCAATTGGTTGGCGAGCGGCTACCCAAGGTCCCGCCCGGCGTGCCACCGCTGCCAGAGACTCCGCCCGACGGACTGAGCGTGCGCGAGATCACCGAGCGGCATCGACAGGATCCAGCCTGTGCCGGTTGCCACGTTCGCATCGATCCCTATGGCATGACGCTTGAACAATTCGACGCCCTCGGCCGACTGCGGCCTGCCAAAGATCTCAAGCCTGGCGATGCCAGGGCAACCACGCGTGACGGCGTCGAGATCGATGGCTTCACCGGCCTGCGAGACTACATCGCCGGCCCGCGGCGCGAGGACTTGTTGCGGGAGCTCGCTCACAAATTGACCGGCTACGCGCTGGGCCGCGCTGTGCAGCTTTCCGATCGGAAGCTGGTCGACGAGCTGACGAGAACCATGGTCGACGGCGGCCACTGGTCGGATGTCTTGCTCACCATTGTTCGTAGCGAACAGTTTCGCTGCATTCGCCCAGCGGCCACTGCGGCTGCCACATCCCCCTGACCCTCACGAAAGGACGTTCCTATGCGCACGGAACCGGCTCCCAACGTTTCACGACGTACCCTGCTGCGTGGGCTCGGCGTTTCGATGGCCCTGCCTTGGCTGGAATCGCTGTCCTTCGCTGCGGGCGGGGGAACCGACAACGCCTCTCAACCACCGACCCGCACGCTCGTCACTTTCACTGGCATGGGCTTTCACTCGCAGCACTGGTGGGCCAAGGGCGAGGGAGCGGGCATGGAACTCGGGCCGTGCTTGAAGCCGCTCGAGCCGTGGAAGGAGCGGATGGTCTTCCCCCGCGGCTTGTGGAACGAGCAGGCCAACAAGGGCGCCATCCACTGCATGCAGACAGGGAATATGCTCAGCGGCGCGCCGTTGTCGGGGGCCGAAGTCCGCACGGGCGTCAGTTTTGACCAGTTGATGGCTCAGCGGATAGGCGACCGCACGCGAATCCCCTCGCTGGTGCTAGGCTGCGAAGGACCGATTCCTGGACTCCAGGACGGGCTTCCCTTGCTCTATAGCTCGCACATTTCCTGGAGCACGGCGGTGTCGCCGACCTGGACGGAAACGCGTCCGGCGCTGGCCTTCGATCAGCTGTTCCGCACCGAGCCCAACCGGGGCGACCGCCGAGTCGTTGATGCCGTGCTTGAAGACGCCCGGTCGCTGCGTCAGCGGCTCTCCGTCTCGGACCGACAGCGGTTCGAGGAGTACCTGGGCAGTGTTCACGAGATTGAGGGCCGCATCAAGCGGGCCGGCCAGGAGCGCGAGGCCGGCGGCTGGACCCCGAGCCTGGCCGCCCCCGATCGCCCGCGACCCGCCGATGGCATTCCCGCTGAGATCCCGGACTACTGGAAACTCATGAACGACATCGTGCTTCTGGCCTTCCGCACCGACACCACCCGGATCGCGACCCTCAAGTATTGCAACGATGGCTCCGCCGAAACCCACACTCACTGCGGCGCCAAGGATCAGCATCACCAGATGAGCCACACGCAGCCGCCGGAACTCATCCCACTCAACCAGTTCTTCATGGCCCAGCTGGCTTACCTCTGCGAGCGAATGTCAGAGGTCAAGGAAGGGGACCGCACATTACTTGACAATACTACTATCGCGCACTGCTCGAGCATGCTGCACGGCAGTCACGACGCCAATCAATTGCCGATTGTCCTGCTCGGTGGGGCGGGCGGCAAGCTCCGCGGCGGCCGCGTGCTCGACTACCTCGATGCTTCCAACCGGCGGATGTGCAGCCTGTTTCTCAGTCTGATGGAGTGGGGTGGTTTGGAACTCGACCGCTTCGGTGATTCGACCGAGCGGTTGACAGGCATTTGAACCGGCTGCGGTCGATGCATCCTCATTCCTTCTCCCACTCCACGCGAACTGCCCGTGGAAAAAGTCATCTCTGACCGAACCGGCTGCGGGGCAGCCGGGAGAGCCAGTCCGTTGGAGATTCTCACCTCGTCGATGAGGCCGTCGAAGGTCGGACGGTTTTCGTTCGGGCAGTTGCCGATCGTGACCGCCACGCCCGGTCCGGCAAGAGAGCCACCGGGGCGGACGGAGGTCGTGATGGAGGCGACCGAGACGCCTTCGACCCAGAGGTTCCTCGCCCCGGGCCGCCGGATCGCTTTGCCGCCGAGCGCCGCCGGGGCTGGCGGAACGCTCGGGCTTGGGTGAAGATAGTCGAGCATGTCGGCGGCGTCAGGCCAGCCGTTGCCGCGGTCCCTGGGGGTTTTCAGCATGGCTCGCTTCTCTTTTCTGCCTCGTCGTCGTCTCGTCGCCAGCCTCGGTATCGGCGCGGCAGCGCTGCTGTTGGTGCCGGCGGGCTGTTCGAAGTCGGCCGCACCGGCCCGGCCGCAACGGCCGCAGCGCCCCGAGGCGGATACGTCGTCAGGCGGGCCACCGGCTGGAGCCACCGGCGGGATGTCGGCCGGCACGATCGGCGTCTCGCTGCTGACGCTCGACAATCCGTTCTTCAAGCTCATCGGCGAAACGATCGCCGCCAAGGCACGCGAAAAGACGCTCTACGCCCAGGTCGTCAGCGCCGACAAGGATGTCGCCAAGCAGGGGAACCAGGTCAAGGACTTCATTGTCCGCAAGGTCGCGGCGATCGTCCTTTCCCCCTGCGACTCCAAGGCGATCGGGCCGATCATCGCCGAGGCCAATGCCGCCGGGATCCCCGTCTTCACCGTCGATATCCCCTACCGCGGCAGCGACGCGAAGGTCGTCACGCAGATCGCCACCGACAACTTCGGCGGCGGCAAGGAAGCAGCCACCGCGATGATCGAGGCCCTCGGGGCAGGAGGGGGGAAGGTGGCCATCCTCCACTTCAAGCAGGCCGAGAGCTGTCTGCTCCGCGTCGGCGGCTTCCGCGAGTCGATCGATGCCCACAATGCGTCCCTCCCCGCCGGGCATGCGGCGATCGAGATCATCGCGGAGCTCGAGGCCGGCGGTGCCCGCGACTCCGGCTACAAGGCCGCCGAGGATGCCCTCCAGGCTCACGCTGATTTGCGCGGCATCTTCGCCATCAATGACCCCTCGGCGCTCGGCGCCGTCGGGGCCCTCGAGAAGGCGGGGAAGACGGCGCAGGTCGTCGTCGTCGGGTTTGACGGCCAGCCCGAGGGGAAGGAAGCGATCCGCGACGGCAAGATCTACGCCGACCCGATCCAGTTTCCGGTGAAGATGGGAGAACAGATCGTCGACGCGATCGTGCGCCACTCCAAGGGGGAGGAACTGCCCCCGGAGATGTTCATCCCCACGAGCCTCTACCGAAAGGCCGACGCCATGAACGACCCCGACCTCCGCCCCGCCGGCGAGCCGGCGCCTGCCAACTGAAGAACGCGAGTACGATTCCCATGGGCACTTCAGAGTCCAAAAACTTCTGCCCGGCGCTCGTTGGCTCGATGTCGCAGGGGGCGGCCGGCAACCCGACCGTCGCCATGGTTGAGGCCGCCTTCCGCCACCACGATCTCCCCTGGCGCTACGTCAACATGGAGGTCGCCCCGGCAGATCTCGCTGCCGCGGTCGGCGGCGCCAAGGCGATGGGATTTCAGGGCTTCAACCTCTCGATGCCCCACAAGGTGACGGTGATCCCGCTCCTTGACGGGCTCGGGGATTCTGCCCGCGTCATTGGCGCTGTGAATTGCGTCGTCCGGAGGGGGAATCGCCTCATCGGTGAAAACACCGACGGCAAGGGTTTTTTAGAGAGCCTGACCGAAGTCCTGCCACCCGCCGGCAAGGAGATCGTGCTCTTCGGGGCCGGCGGCGCGGCCCGCGCCGTCGCCGTGGAGCTCGCTCTCGCCGGTGCCAAAAAAATCGCAATCGTCAACCGCTCGCGAGCCCGGGGCGAGGAGCTTGTCGGCGTGCTCCGCGGGCAGACGCCGGCCGCCGCCGAGTTTGTCGAGTGGACGGGCGATTACTGCGTTCCCGCCACGGCCGACGTCGTCATCAATGGCACCTCGATCGGGCTCTATGACGGCGCCGCTCGGGTGCCGGTGGCGCTTGAGTCCCTTCGCCCCGGCCTCGTCGCTGCCGACGTCGTCTTCAGCCCCCCCGACACGGCTTTCCTCCGCGAAGCGAAGGCCCGCGGCTGCACCTGCATCGACGGCCTCGGCATGCTCGTCAATCAGGGGGTGATCGGTGTTCGTCATTGGACCGGCGTCTCTCCCGATGTGCCGGCGATGCGCCGGGCCCTCGCCGCGGCGCTCGGCGTGTCGATCGCCTGAAAATATCCGTCTGTTCTCCTGCAGGAGTCTCCTCGATGTCGCTTCGTGTGTTGCCCTCGATCCTCTCGATCCTCTGCCTAGCCGCTACGATCCCGGCCACCGCCGCCGAGCCGCCGAAAATGGAAACGATCGATTCCCAGCCGTCGTGGATTCTCGAGAGCCCGCAGATGCGCCTCGCGGTGACGAAGGTCGGCGGGCAGATGGCGCCGGTGACATTCCTGCGGGATTCGGGGAAACCGGTTGAGCCGTACCACATCAGCCCGTGGCAGAACGAAGGCTGGCAGGATCTGCCGGCGCCGGTGCTCACGGCGCTGCGCGGGGATTGGTTCTGCCTCCCCTTCGGTGGCAACGGAGAGGAGTACCGACAGGAAAAGCATCCGCCCCATGGCGAGGTGGCAGGAGCGGAGTGGACCTATGTCGACACCAAGCACGACGGCGGCCGGCACACGCTCGTCCTCGCCTTCGAGCCGCAGGCCCGCCAGGGGAAGATCGTCAAGGAGCTGTCGCTCGTCGAGGGGCACAACGCCGTCTATTCGCGGCACATCGTCACCGGCTTTTCAGGCCCGGCCCCCTGTGGCCATCATGCCACGCTCGCCATGCCTGATGAGCCGGGGGTGTTTCGGGTGTCGACGAGCCCGATCGATTTCGGGATGACCAATCCCGCGCGCTTCAGCGACCCGACAAAGCGGGAATACCAGTCGCTCGCGATCGCGGCCCCGTTCACCGATCTGGCCCATGTGCCGCTTCTGGAGAAGGGAACGGGCGATGCCGATCTGACGCGCCTGCCGGCCAGGCAGGGCTATGCCGATCTCGTCCAGGTGGTCAACAAGCAGGATCTGCAGATGGTCGGCAAGCAGGAGGCGACCGCCTGGACCTGCGCCACGCGCACTGATGAGGGCTGGCTGTGGTATGCCCTCAAGGATCCGCGGGTGCTGCGGTCGACGCTGTTGTGGATCGAGAACCGGGGCCGGCACGGCAGCCCGTGGAACGGCCGCAACAACTGCCTCGGACTCGAGGATGTAACGAGCTTCTTTGCCGATGGCCTGGCCGCCTCCGCGGGCGCCAATCTCCTCACCCGCCGTGGCGTGCCAACGGCGATCGAGTTTACGGCCGACAAGCCGACGGAGATTCGCTACATCCAGGGGGTGACGCGCGTGCCCGAAGGCTTTGGCAAGGTGGTGGCCGCCGAATATGCCCCCGGCAGCGTGACGTTCGTTGCCGAAGGGGGTGAGCGGGTGACCGTGCCGGTGCGGCACGAGTTTCTTTTTGGCGCCGGGCTGTGAAGGGGGCGGCCGTCACGGGGGCGACGGCGCTTCTGGAGAGGGATCGGCCGGTGCGGGCTGCGTTGCTGCAGGATCCCGTAATGGGCGATCCCCGGGCCCGCGGACGACCAGCTCATCGACGTCGTCGTCCGCCGGGTCTGTTCCGCTCCACAGCGTCCAGCGGCCGTTCTCGATCCGGTAGCCAAGCGATGCGTCGGTGAGCGGATCGACGGGGATCGCGGGGAGAAACGTGGGAACGAGGTCGGCGAGGCTCGCCGGCGGCTGGCCCTTCGCGAGGCGATACCGCTCGAGGGCCGCGGTACTGTCGACGAGAACGAGCGCCGCACGGGCGCGATCGGTGGTGTCGAGTGAGGCTTTCAAGTCGGGAATGAGCGGGACGACCGTGCGATCGCTCAGCGCCTCCGACATCGGCTCATACCATGGTTGGAACCAGCCTCTCCGCCGGATGCTGGCGTCCTTGCGGGCGATGATCTCGTCTTCGATGGTCTGCCACGCCTGCCGACGTGTTTCCCGTGTCGGCAGGCAGACCGCCACGACCATGGCGTCGAAATACTGATTTACGGCCCGGAGGATAATGTTCGGGTCGGCCTTGAGGATCGCGAACGGGGGCTTCTGCCAGGGGATTGGCGATAACGGCTGTGAAGGATTCGCCACGATGACGGTGACGGCGTCGAGGACCATCAGCCGTTCGAAGGTGTCGACGCTCTCGGCCAAGGGGGCCCAGTCGATGGCCGAGCGGAGCGATCGCTGCATCTCCGCGAGCAGCTTATCGGCAGGGTGGCCATCGCGAATGATCGTCTGTGTGGCTCTGGAGGCGGTGGACAACAGCGCCATCGCCACGAGCCGGCAGACGAGCGGGCCCGGCGTGTCGGCGATCTTGTCGCCGTAACGGAGGAGCGAGTCGAGATCGTGCCAGGCGCCGGGGGTGTCCCCCTCTCCGAGTCGGAGCATCGATCGGGCGAGCAGGGCCTTGGAAAATGATCGGAACGCCCCTTCGACAGGGATCTCGAGCGAGATGAGCGCGGGCGTCGGTCCGAATCGTTCCGTTGGCAGCGTGTCGGGAGGGAGGGTGCGGGGCGGGCACCAGCCTTCGCGGCGCGCACCGGCGGCGAGCGCATCGAGAGCCGACCGGTTTTCCTCGAGCCAGTTTGCCAGCCAGGGATGGTCGGCCGTGTGCCACGGCGTGCGCGAGCATTCCCCGAGAACCCGCTCGGCTTCGGCGGCCTCCATCCCTTCCGGTGGGGGTGGCGGCATGACGAGCCGGTCGGACTCGGGCCGCTGGTCGGCGGCCGAGAGGTGGGCCTGCGAGTGGTCGATGACGTCGTCGGGGGATCGCGCGGCGGGAATCAGCGCCCAGACGGCGGCGGCGGCATTCATCTCCGGCGGAATGCCGCGCGGCTCCAGATCCATGACCGCCTGGAAGTAATCGGGGAGGCCGTCGGCGGCGAGCGGCTCGGTGATCCATGTGGTCGAAGGAGAGAGTTCGAGCTGGGGAGCTGGGCGGAGAGCCCAGAGATTCTCCACCGCCATGAAAATCCCCCCCGCGAGGCTCACGGTCACAACGATCCTGCGCACCACCAGACGCGTCGACATGGTTTCCCTCCAACCACCGCAGAGAGATGGATCGTGATCGGTGTTCAGGGGCGATCGAGGAGGGCCGCTTCGAGCTTCTCGGCGACGCCGAGCGGTCCGGCCCAGCGGCGCAGGTAGGTTTCGTCGAGCGCAGGCTGCGCCAGCATGACAT
>SIAG01000160.1 GCA_009691925.1 Planctomycetaceae bacterium | reverse complement strand
GGTCGATCCGTCGATCGGCCCGATCCACGGCCACGGCGCCGTCATGAAGCTCGTTCGCGCTTATCGTGACAGTGGCGTCCGTCTGCCGCCGATCGACGCGGTGCCAGCAAGGGCCAAGCACGTCGGCCAGGGGCGGGCGCTGGTGATCGCGCCGCCGTCGGTGGCCGGGAGCGGGTGGCTACGCGTGTTCGGCGAGGTGGCGGTGGCCCAGGCCTCGGGGTGGATGACCGTTCGGGGCATCCGCCGCCGGCGCGGCTTCGGGAAGGGGTTTGTCGTCTCCGATCATGCCGACTTTCCCGGCCTCGTCGCCGCCGTCGAGGCGACCGGCGCCCGCCGCGTCCTGGTTACCCATGGCTCGAGCGAGGCGTTTGCCCGCTTCCTCCGCGGCCGGGGGCTCGAGGCCGACGTCCTCGCGACCCGGTTCACCGGCGAGCAGCCCGACCGGGATGATGCCGGTGACGCCGGCGACGACGACAGTGTCGGGGCCGAAGGGGCTCACGAGACTGAGGGGAGCGACCCCGATGCCGGGCCAGCGGTCGACCCAGCCGACCGGGGCGAGCTGTCGTGAAGCGGTTTACCGACCTCTACTGGGGCCTCGATGCGACGACAAGGACCTCCGAGAAGGAGGCCCTGCTCGTCGACTATTTCCGCGCCGTCCCCCCTGAAGATGGCGCCGTGGCCGTCCGGATCCTCTCCGGCGGGCGGCAGTCGCGGGGGGTGTCGACGATGCTTCTGCGGGCGTGGGCGGCCGAGGTGGCGGGGATCCCCGACTGGCTCGTCGAGGAGTGCTATGCCCACGTCGGCGATCTCGCCGAGACGCTCGCGCTGCTCCTCCCGGAGCCGGTGGCGAACTCCTCGGTCGACGTCGCCACGGAGTGGGGGGGGCTCGCCGACTGCCTGCGGGAAACGGTCGATTCTGTCCGCGCCGAGGCAAACGAGGGACGGAAGCGCGCGCTGGTCGAGGAGGTATGGCGCGGCCTTGGCCCCGCGGAGCGGATCGTGTGGCACAAGTTCCTCACCGGGGGACTGCGCGTCGGGGTGTCGCGGACGCTCGTGGCCCGGGCGCTGGCCGTCGTGGCGGGCGTTGAGCCGGCGGAGATCCTCGAGCGCCTCGTCGCCGCGCGGCTGGAAACGGCGGAGGATTATCTCGAGCTTCTCAATCCCACTGCCAACACGACGTCGCGCCGCCCCTATCCGTTCTTCCTCGCCGCGCCGCTCGATGAGCCCCCGGCCATGCTCGGCGCTGTGACGGGCTGGCAGGTGGAATGGAAGTGGGATGGGGTGCGGGCGCAGCTTGTGCGCCGCGGCGGGGAGACGGCGCTCTGGACACGCGGCGAGGAGCTCGTCGGCGATCGCTTTCCGGAGCTGATTGCCGCGGCGGAAGACCTCCCCGATGGCACCGTCCTCGACGGAGAGTTGCTCGTCGTCCGGGCGGGGCGTCAACTCGATTTCAGCACGCTTTCCAAGCGGCTCCATCGCAAGGCCCCCACCCGCCGCGATACCGCCGAGCTTCCCACGGCGTTCCTCGCCTACGATCTCCTCGAGGCCGGCGGCGTCGACCTTCGCGCCGAGCCCCTCGGCCAACGGCGCCAGCAGCTCGAAGCGCTCGCCGCGGCGCGGGGCTGGCCGGTGTTCGAGCCGCCGTTGGCGGGTGCTCCCCTTCCCTCTCCGGCCCCCGACAGCGTGCCTTTTCTCCTCTCCCCCGTCCTTGCCCCCGCCGACTGGGATGCCGTGACAAGCGCCCGCGCGACAGCGCGCCAGCGCGGCGTCGAGGGGGTGATGCTGAAGCGCCGCGACGGCGCCTATGGCGTCGGGCGGACGCGCGGTGAATGGTGGAAGTGGAAGATCCAACCACTGGAGATCGACGCGGTCTTGATCGGCGCGGTAGCCGGCCATGGCCGCCGCGCTGGGCTCCACACCGACTACACCTTCGGCGTCTGGCACGATGGGCGGCTTGTGAAGATCGCCAACGCCTACTCCGGCCTCACCGACGAGGAGCTGACGGCGATCGATCGGATCATCCGGGCGACGACGCTCGAGAAGAAGGGGCCGTGGCGGGGGGTGACGGCCACGCTTGTCATGGAGCTGGCGTTCGAACGGGTGGCGGAGTCGACCCGGCATGCGTCGGGGGTGGCGGTCCGCTTCCCGCGGATCGTCCGCTGGCGGAAAGACAAGTCGCCGGCCGAGGCCGGCACGCTCGCCGACCTGCGGGCCCTCGTCGCGCCGCTTCCGCTGCTTCCGCCGCTCCCTCCGGCGCCCCGCGGCCCCCGGCCGATCTCCCGCCCTGGCGATCGCCAGACCATGCTCTGGGAGGAGGGCGAATGACCCCCAGGGGCGTGGGCCGGTTTCCTGCCGATCTGCAATCGCTTCGGCGCTGGTTCGCGGCTCTGGGATGGAAGCCTTTTCCGTTTCAGGAGCAGGTGTGGCGGGCCGCCGCGGCGGGGGGAAGCGGGTTGGTGCATGCCCCCACGGGCACCGGTAAAACCCTCGCTGCCTGGCTCGGGGCCCTGGCCCACAGCCGCCGCCGCGCGATGGCGCGAGAGGAGGCGGGCGAGGTCGATGAGCGGCCGGTCGGCAGTGGGCCGCGGGTCGTCTGGATCACGCCGCTGCGGGCGCTTGCCGCCGACACCCTCCGGTCGCTTGACCGTCCCCTCCCCGACCTCGCCGACTGGCTCTCCGGGGCCGACAAGGGACCTGCATCGTCATCCCGCCAGCGGGCTCCACGCTGGCAGGTGGCGCTGCGGACCGGCGACTCAACCGCCGCCGAGCGCAGCCGGCTGCGGAAGCGTTGGCCGGAAGGGCTCGTGACAACACCGGAATCGCTTTCGGTCCTCCTCTCGCTCGAGAATGCCCACGATCTCTTCGCCCGTATCGAGACGGTGATCGTCGACGAGTGGCATGAGCTGCTGGCGACGAAGCGCGGCGTGCAGACCGAGCTGGCGCTGGCCCGCCTCCGCACCCTCGCCCCGGGCTTGGCCACCTGGGGCCTCTCCGCGACGCTGGCCAATCTCGACGAGGCCCTCGGGGCGCTTGTCGGCCCGGCCGCTGTTGGCACGGCGAGCGTCGTCAGCGCCAAGATCCCGCGGAAGCTCGACATCGAGACGCTCGTGCCGGTGCCGATGGAGCGCTTCCCCTGGGCCGGGCACATGGGGATGCGGCTCCTGCCGCAGGTGCTCGGGGTCCTTGACGGCGCGTCGACGTCGCTCGTGTTCACCAACACCCGCGCCCAGGCAGAGCGCTGGCACGACGCGATCCGTGGGGCCCGCCCCGCCTGGAAAGAGACGCTCGCGCTCCACCATGGCTCGGTCGATCGGGAGCTGCGGGCCGGCACCGAGGCGGCGCTGCGGCGCGGAGGGATGAAGTGCGTCGTGGCGACGTCGAGCCTCGATCTGGGGGTCGATTTCGGCCCGGTGGAGCAGGTGCTCCAGGTGGGGAGCCCGAAGGGGATCGGCCGGCTCCTCCAGCGGGCCGGACGGAGCGGCCATGCCCCCGGCGCCACTGGGCGCCTGATCTGTGTGCCGACGCACGCGCTGGAGCTGATCGAATGCGCCGCAGCGCGCGGCGCGGTGGCCGAGGGAGTCGTCGAGCCGCGCGTGCCGCTCGAGCAGCCGCTCGACGTTCTCGCGCAGCATCTGGTCACCGTCGCCTGCAGCGCGGGCTTCCGGGCCGACGACCTGCTTGCCGAGGTCCGCTCGACCCATGCCTATGCCCGCCTCGACGACCGCGCCTGGCGCTGGGCCCTCGACTTCGCCGCTCGGGGCGGGCCGGCCCTCGGTGCCTATCCCGATTTCGCCCGCATCAAGGATCGCTTCGGGCGCTGGTATGTGGCCAGCCCGGCGATAGCCCGCCGCCATCGGATGTCGATCGGCACGATCACCGCCGATGCCACGGTGGAGGTGAAGTGGGTCCGCGGCGGCCGGCTGGGAACGGTGGAGGAATCGTTCATCTCCCGGCTCGCCCCCGGCGACCGCTTCCTGTTTGCCGGGCGTCCGCTTGTGCTCTTTCGCTTCGACGGCCTCGTCGCCTGGGTGAAGGGCGGCCGTGGCGCCGGCCAGGGGCTCGAGGTGCCCCGCTGGAACGGCAGCCGGATGCCCCTCTCCACGCTCTTGGCCCGGGCGGTCTTGGCCCTCGTGCAATCGGCCACCACGCCCGGCCGGAAGATTCTCCCGGAAGTCAGGGCGGTGCTCCCGCTGCTGGCCACGCAGGCGCGCACAAGCCGGCTCCCCACGGCCGACACGCTCTTGATCGAGCGCACGGCCACCGGGGGCGGGGGCCGCGGCGACCCGACGATCCAGCATGCCTTCCTCTTCCCCTTCGAGGGGCGGCTGGTTCACGACGGCCTGGCGACGCTCATCGCCTGGCGGATCGCCCGCCGCACGCCGGCCACGCTCCATCTGGCCGCCACCGACTGGGGGCTCGAGCTCGCCGGCCGGCAGCCTTTTCCCGCCGACGAAAGAACCTGGCGTGAGCTCCTTTCCCCGGCCAATCTCCTCGACGATCTCCTCGGCTGTCTCAATGGCACGGAGATGGCCCGGCGTCACTTCCGCGAAGTCGCCCGCGTGGCGGGGCTCATCTCCGGCGGGCAGAAGACGCAGCGGCAGACGCAGGCCTCGGCGGGGCTCCTCTTCGACGTCCTCTCCGAGCACGACGCCGACAACATGCTCCTCGGGCAAGCGCGCCAGGAGGTCCTCGAGCGGCAGTTCGATTTCAAGCGCCTGCGCGGCGCGCTCGACCGGCTCGCCACGCTCGAGCTTGTGATCGTCGACACGCCGCGAATCTCGCCGCTCGCCTTTCCGCTGTGGGCGGAGCAGATCCAATCGCAGCTTTCGACCCAGGGCTGGCTGGAACGGATCATGGAGATGGCCCGCGAGCTCGAAGCGGAGGCGTAGCGAGGCTGTGTCGACGGGGGCCTCATTGACCCTACACACCGCGGGATTCACCGCCAGGATGATTGCTCGGTCGGCTGCATGGGCCTGCGCTGCCTCGCCAAGTCTCCTTCCCCGAGAAGCAGAGCCCTTCATACCCGATGGGATCGGGTCTGAAGGCAGGCTACCCGCCCGCCGCTCGATCCGCGAAGCGCGGCGAGTCAGGGAACGATCGAGACTCGCAGCGCATCGACGTCCGGAAGCACTCTGATTTCAGTTCCGTCTTCCTTGTAGACCTCCAATTCTGAAGCTCGACCGTCTACGACATGAAGCAGGAGATGGATGCAGATGCCATCCTCGTCTGCCCCCTCGGCCTCGACCGGGACTCGAGCTTTCACGCCCATAGCCAATACCGGCGACGTCGATTGGATCTCCAAACTGCCGTCTTGATCGATGAATCGGACCGATGCAGCTGAAATCTGATCGGCTATTTCGTCGCGGCCCGAGAACGGCTGACTCAGAAATCTTGCAAACAGTTGCTTTTCGAAAAGGGTCATGGCTCGGAGATGATCGTTGTTCATGTTGTGCGTTCTATTTCGGGAGTAAGGGACCACCGACAGGGAAGTACGTCCCGACGCTTCTCGCGTTATTCGCGAGGATGTGGAGGCGGTAAAGAATCCATTGACCTTCGACCTGCACCCATCCCTATGACGCACCGGCACCGACGCCAAGATTACGGACATGCGCAGCGATGACCGATTCGACCTCACGTTGACTCAGTGACGTTCCGGTTCGATGACGTGATCCGTGTTTGAATACTACGCTGATGGGGTTCGCTACCGACCCGGCCGACTCCGCTATCGCCAAAGCGCGGCCGCCCCGGAACACGGGAGTGTCGTCGCCCTATCCCGGTCCGCCCATGCTCCTGAATTGGGAATAACCGGTGCCCCTCAGCCATTGTAAGGGAAGCGGCTCGCCCTCTGTGGCGCCGCCATCGACCGATCCTTCCCCGTCCGACGTCAGGAAATACTGCCAGCCCCCGTCACCGCCGGGCCACACGGTCGAGACGGTCGAGACGACGGTCGTGCTCGTCGCGGGCCCAGACGAAGTCGCCGACTTGGATTTCTTCGATCGGCTTGGAGGCTGAAGAGGGGCCGGCGTTAGCGGTGCCGGTGCCTGCACCCACGCCCGCCGCCACGAGCGTCCCGGCAATAAAACAGTTCGTGGAGGCGCCACGCAGCTTCTGGACGCCGACGGTCAGGATCGGCAGGAATGCAAGAGCGACGCTCAAGGCGGGGACCACACAACGATCGCCTACTCCTGAACCGCTACGCACAGAAAACAGCTGATTACGGCTTGCGTGTTTCAGTAAAAGGACTTCTCCCAAAGAACACGTGATCGTCATAAGCGACTTCAAAGCACCATGCCATGTCTTCGGACACCACGTAGGTCACTTGCGGCATTTCGAAGAACAACGGGGAGAGCGATATGAAGAGGGGATACTCCATCCGAAAGGCCTTTTCCGTGACATTGTCACCGAAAACGAGACACATCCCCGCTGATGTCAACCGCGACGCACTCCCAAACTGACCTAAGGCATCCCGTAGCACTGCGACGCGGTCCTCGGGCGATGCCGTTCCTACTGCCGGGATATGTACATGCATCGGAACCTTGTTCCAATCAATGCCGCTTCGATTCACTGGATAAAAATGCATTATTGATTCAAACAGCGGCCCGTCATCTTCGATAACGGCAACACGAGAATCGGTGATGTGTTGCTTTAACTTAGAGATCAGAGCGTCTTCCAGTGTATTCATAGCGAGTGCCGGTTAGGTTATTAACCAAATAGAACCCGAAGGATCGCATCGACATCCGAGTGATTTCCAGGAAATCGGAAATGCGGCCCTTTCTCCTTGCCTGCAAACACGTTAACGTGCGCGCCATTGCGATTGTCGTACTCAATTCGAAAGCCAGTTCTCCCTCCGGGGCCCTCCATTCTCATTCCATAAGGAGTCTTTGTCCATTTCGATAGACTGACCTCTGCGGCTGACGAATCGAACCCTTTGCCAGAAAGCCAACGAAGGGCGTTTATCTGGGCATCGTTGAAACTTCGGAAAAGTGGACTTTGGTCGTCCCCGCCAATGCGCTGCGGTGCGTTATCTCGCGGTCTCCCCGCCGCACACATATTATGCGTCCACACCCACTCCCCTTGGGCGTGGATGTCGCCGACGAAATACGTGTGGTCGCCCTCGACTTGGAAATTGTACACGACCACGCCGCCTTCGGGCTTCCAGTCGCGATTGGCGACGACCGTGAGCACAGCCCCGCCGGCGCCGACGAGCTTTTGGCCGACCTGGACCGCGTCGGCCGTCGTCCAGCCGACATCGACGACGTAGAACGGATGCTCGTCGGTGGCGACGATTTGCACTGATTGGCCAAGGGTCCCCGCTGACCCCTGGTCGCCGACGACGTCGAGTGTCTGGAGATCGTGGGCCGTGTTCCGGTAGAGGGCCACCACTTTTTGGAGCACGGCCGGGGCCGACGGGTCATGCTCGGCCCGGGCCCAGACAAAGTCGCCGACTTGGATCTCTTCGATCGGCTTGGAGGCGTTCGACGGGCCTGCATCGGCCGTGCCTACGCCCGCCCCGGCCACCGCCACCGCCACGAGCGTCCCAGCAATGAAGCAATTCGTGGGAGCACCACGCAGTTTCTGAACGCCGACCGTCAGGATCGGCAGGAATGCCAGGGCGTCACCAAGGCTGGCGTTGCCGGCGGCGATGTTCGAGGTGGCGTTGGCGATGCCGGCTACCGTGTCGATCGCCGTGTAGAGCTTGGCTGCTTTCTGGGCCAGGGAGCCACAGGCTACGAGGCTGCTTGTGTCAGCGGCGATGTTGCCGATCGATGCCGCTGCCACCATGCCGCCGACCGTGCCGCCGACCGTGCCGGCGACGTTGCCAACGAAATAGGCGTCTTCATGGCCGAAGACCGGGCCGATGTTCGGGATGTCGACCCAGCTCGCAGAATTATAGCCGTTTTCCGGCAGCGACAGCCCCGACCCACGACGGCCTTGGTCTGCATGACATCGGCGAGTGCGTTGGATGGTGGCTGCTAGAACTGAGCAGGCGCACGACGTGTGCCGCGGTACCCAACTACAACGATGCAAAGTGTGTCTCGAGGGCCGAGTAGTTAAGCGAATACCTCTTTCCGGCCGCGATGAGTGATCTTAGGGCAGCGATCTCGAACAGTCTTTTCATCTCCTCCCGGCTAGCGCCAAGCAGTTCGTTCGTGTCCAATTCGATCGCAAGGGGCAGGTCCCCGTATCTCTTGCTAATTTTGCCAAACACAGGCTCGTCGTCATTCTTGAGTCCATATTGAAAAGCGATGGTAACCCATTCGAATGGAGCGCTTTTCAAATACCCACTATCGCCCATGACTTTTTCGATTTCGTCACGCACCACTGTAGCGACTTCAATGTCGAATTTGGGCATCCGCGCTGTGGTTAGCGCGGTGGCACATAAACCCAACTTGCGATTATGGTTGCGAGTCATATCGCTCACCGATTCGTCTTGTTGCCGGGCAGAGCATCTTGGCCAAACATTCTGCGAAAACGTTCAATAAACGTGGTCTCATATTCTCGTGCGCTCCGCTTGTCGGCGAATGTCTTAATAATTGTAGTGTGATAAAAGTCGCCAGTCTCGCGAGTGAGCCTTCGAGCTTGTTGTGTCGCTCGGATAGACGCCCCGTCATTGAGCCGCACCCCTCGAGCACTTTCGCCAATTTTGAACGTGCCGCTTGGCCCTTGGATTCGGTAAACATGGGTTTCGCCGACATAGGCCAAAGAGTTTTTGTGCACTGAACACGCATTATGCGTCCACACCCACTCGCCTTGGGCGTGGATGGCGCCGACGAAATACGTGTGGTCGCCCTCGACCTGGAAATTGTACACGACCACGCCGCCGTCGGGCTTCCAGTCGCGATTGGCGACGACCGTGAGCACGGCCCCTCCGGCCCCGACGAGCTTTTGCCCGACCTGGACCGCGTCGGCCGTCGTCCAGCCG
>SIAG01000159.1 GCA_009691925.1 Planctomycetaceae bacterium | reverse complement strand
GGCGGTGCGCCCCGGTGGCGCCGCCTGGCGGGCCGGGCTGCGGACCGGCGACGAGATCGTCGCCATCGGTGGCAAGCCGGTGACGGTGTTCAAGGAGCTGCAGAAGAAGGTGACGCTCGGCGATCTGTCGCAGGGAGTCGCTTTCACGGTCCGGCGCCCCGGCGAAGCAGACGTCCGCGAGGTCACGCTCCGCCCCGACACCGACGGCGGGGCGCCGATGGTGGGGCTCTCCGGGCCGCTGTCGCTGAAGCTGCTCGACCCGCTCCCCGCCGAGCTCCCGGGGAGCGCCGGGCAGGCCACCCCGCCGCTGGTCGGGGGAGACAGAGTCGTCGCCGTCGACGGGACCGCCCTCGATTCCCACGCACAGCTTGTTGCCTACCTCTCGCGCCACCGCGATCGGGCCGTGACGCTCGCGGTCGAGCGGAAGGGGGAGCGGCTCGAAGTCGAGCTTCCCCCCCAGCCGCGAAAGTCGCTCGGCATGGCGATGACCGCCGCCGCGATCCAGGCGGTGCAGGATGGCTCGCCGGCCGCCGATGCGGGGCTCGAAAAGGGGGATCGGCTCGTGTCGGTCGACGGGGCGCCGGTCGGCGATCCTGTCACCCTCGACGACCGGCTCCGGGCCCGCGTCGGGACGGCGGTGAGAGTGGTCGTCGAGCGGGCCGGGGTCGATCAGACCTTCGCCGTCACGCCGCGCGAGGTGACCTGGATCGATGCCTCGCCGATCCGCTCGACGCCGCTGGCGGTGTCGTCGATCGGGATTGCCCTCCCGGTGATCCCGATGGTGACCGAGGTCTTCCCCAATGGTCCCGCCGGCCGGGAAGGGATTGTCGCCGGAGACCAGATGTCGCGGGTCAGGATCATCGAGCCGGGGGAGGCCGACGGCGGTGTCGGACCCTGGGTGACCCTGTCTGAAGCCGAGCCGAATTGGCCCGGCGTGATCGCCGTGATGCAACAGCTCGCCGCCGGGGCGGAAGTCGAGGTGACGATCGAGAACGGCGGCGGCCGGCGCGACGTGACCCTCCAGCCGGCGGTCGTGCCGGGGGAGTTTCTCGTCGATCGCGGGCTGATCTTCGCACAGGTCTTCAAGACCGAGCGGGCGACTACGGTCGGCGCGGCGCTGTCGCGTGGGCTCTCGACGGCGCTGGAGGATCTTTCGATGGTCTACCGGTTCCTGCAGAAGCTCTGGAGCCGGCAGATCAGTGCCCGCCTCCTGGGAGGGCCGATGGCGATCCTCCAGCAGGCCGGCGGAGCGGCCGAGGAGGGCTTCAGTACGCTCCTCCTCTTCCTCACGATGTTGAGCGCTAATCTGGCGGTCGTCAACTTTCTCCCCATCCCCGTTCTCGATGGCGGGCATATGGTTTTCTTAATCTATGAATGGGTGACGGGCCGGCCACCGAGCGAGCGCGTGGTGATCGCGCTGTCCTATCTCGGCTTGGCCCTCATCCTCACATTGATGTTCTGGGTGTTCGGTCTCGACCTCGGGCTGGTCTCCCGGTTCGTCCCCGCGAAGTAGCGGGGAAGCCGGCCGGTCGTCCGAAGCGGTGGCCCGCCCGTCCGGAGAAACTGCGCCGGCACACCGCCCATGCCCGATGTCGACCCCGAGCCCCCTTCTCTGTCGGTGACTTTCCCCCCTCCCGGGGTGAGGGTCGTTGTGTTCGATGTCGTCGGCACGCTCGTCGAGCCTTGGCCGACGGTCCCGGTGGCCTATCAGTTTGCCGCCCGGCGGCAGGGGATCGAGTGTTCGGCCGAGGACTTGCGGGGGAGATTCGCCGCGGCGTGGCAGCGTCAGGAAGCGATCGACGCCGCCGCCATCCCCCCCTACGCCACGAGCCGGACCCGGGAGGTTCAACGGTGGCGGGGGATCGTCCACGAGGTGTTCGCGGCCGAGGCCCAGGGCGGGGTCCGCGAGCTGGTGTTTGCCGATCTGTGGGGGCATTTTGCCGATCCCAGGTCGTGGCGTCCTCTCGAGCAGGGGCAGCGACTCGTGCAGGCGGCCCTCGGCGCTGGCTGCGGCGTAGCGCTGGCGAGCAATTTCGACGAGCGGCTGATGGCGATCGCCGAGGCCGTCGATCCGCTCCGCCTGGCGACGCATGTCTTCGCTTCGTCGGAGCTCGGCTGGCGGAAACCGGCGGCGGCGTTCTTCCGTGCCGTCGAGGCCCGGCTCAAGGCCACGTCCGGGGAGCTGCTCCTGGTCGGCGACGATCCCCGGCTCGACGTCGCGGCGGCCCGGTCTGCCGGCTGGCGGAGCCTAGCCGTCGGCGGCTGACCGGGGCTGCGGAGCAGGCCGCGGCCCACCGCCTGAGGGGATCGGGCGGCACGGTTTGCCGCCTGCTATGATTCCGCCCGGGGGGCTGTCGCTCCCCTGTCGACTTTCCCACTGACCAAAATAAGGATCGAGCATGCCGACCCTCGCGCTCTCCCGCCGCGGCTTCCTTGCCGCCGGCGCTGCCAGCTGTGCCGCCGTCTCCCCCCTCGCCACCTTCGCCCGGGAGGCCGCCGCGGCCGATCTGAATCTCGGCATCCAGCTCTATTCGCTCCGTGGCTACAAGGTCGACGAGGCGATGAAGCATGCCCGCGACATCGGCTTCCGGTTCGTCGAGTTCTACGGCGACATGTATCCGGTCAATTCGGATGCCGCCGCGATCGCCGGGATGAAGAAGAAGCTCGCCGACCTCGGGCTCACGGTCAGCGCTCATGGCGTCAACGGCTTCGGCGCAGATGCCGCCGCCAACCGGAAGGTGTTCGAGTTTGCCAAGGCGGCGGGGATCCCTTGCCTTTCGGCCGATCCCTCACCGGAGGCGTTCAAGAGCCTCGACGAGCTCGTCAAGGAATTCGACATCAAGATCGCGATTCACAACCACGGTCCGAAGCACCGCTACAACAAGGTCGTCGACGTCCTCAAGGCGATCGAAGGGCATGACGAGCGGATCGGCGCCTGTGCCGACCTCGGCCATTACATCCGCTCCGGTGAGAAGCCGACCGAGGTCATCCGCCTGTTGAAGGGGCGGCTCTACGGCATCCATCTGAAGGATTTTCAGGACATGCAGGATGTCACCAAGGGGGTGATCCTCGGCAAGGGGCATCTCGATGTGCCGGCCGTCATGGCGGCGCTCGTGCAGACAAACTTCCCGAAGACCGGCGCCCTGTCGCTGGAGTACGAGGAAAACCCGGAGAACCCGCTGGCCGATATCCGGCAGTGCTACACGGTGGCGGCCGACGCCCTCGCGAAGACCTGATCGGCCTCCGCGCGGCGATCGTTCCCTCCCGTTCCGTCCCCTTTCCGGAGTGCCCCGCATGGTTTCCCACCCCAGGTCCCCGGCCGCCCTCGGCGCCGTTGCCTTCCTGCTCGCCCTGCCCGGCGGCGGGGTCGCCGTCGCTTCGCCGGTCACCGACGCCCTGCCGGCGATCAGGGCGGTCGATCACGAGGGGAAGGGAAACGCGGCCGCCGCGAAGGCCTGGAGCGTAATCGCCGCGGCCGATGCCTCGGCGCTCCCCGACATCCTGGCGGGAATGGACGGGGCCAATCCGCTCGCGGCCAACTGGTTGCGGGCGGCGGTCGATGCGGTCGTCACGAAGGCCGGTGGAAGCGCCAAGCTCCCGCTCGACAGCCTCGTCCGCTTCCTCGCCGATTCGAAGCACGATCCGCGCGCCCGGCGGCTCGCCTTCGATCTCGTCCGGGGGGCCGACGCGGCCCGGGCCGACAAGCTCCTCGACGGGATGGTGGAGGATCCGAGCGTCGAACTGCGGCGTGACGCGGTGGCGAAGGTCATCGCCCGGGCCGATGCCCTAAAAACCGGGGAGAAGAAGGAGGAGGCCCTCGCCGCCTACCAAAAAGCCTTCTCGGCCTCGCGGAATGTCGAGCAGATCCAGGCCCTGGCGACCACGATCCGCGAGCTTGGTGGCACGGTTGACCTGACGGGCCACTTCGGGTTTCTCCGGCGCTGGCGGATCGTCGGGCCGTTTGACAACACCGAGGGAAAGGGGTTCGCCACCGTTTATCCGCCCGAGGAGACGCTCGACCTTTCGGCCGCGCTCGACGGCAAGGAGGGAAAGGTGTTGTGGCAGCCGGTGGAGACCGGCGACGAGTACGGCGTCGTGAACGTCAATCTCTCTTATCCGCCCCCGGCGCCCCCCGCCGATGCCAAGCCTGCCGACAGCGACAGCCAGGAGGGGCTCAAGGGGGTCATCGCCTATGCCGTCACCGAGTTTGTCTCGGCAGAGGATCGCCCGGCCGAAATCCGGCTCGGCAGCAAAAACGCCTGGAAGATCTGGCTCAATGGCAGCCCGGTCTTCGAGCGTGAGGAATACCACCGCGGCATGGAGATCGACCAGTACCGGATGCCGGTGACGCTCCGCAAGGGGCCCAATACGATCCTCATCAAGGTCTGCCAGGACGAGCAGCGCCGGCCGTGGACGACCGAATGGGAGTTTCAACTGCGGGTCTGTGACGAGGTGGGGACAGCCATCCATCCGCTCGGCGGCCCTGACTCCGCAGCGAAGTGAATCCCGCCCCGACGACCTCTCGAATCCGATCGATCGACCTAGAGCCCGGAGAACCGTGTCCATGCCCCGCCTGCCAGCGATCCTGATCGCGACCGCCCTCCTCACCGCAGCCCTCCCGGCCCGCTCAGATGACTGGCTGGAGTTCCGCGGTCCCGGGGGGGCCAGCCGCGTCAAGCAAGGTTCGCTGCCGGTGGAGCTTTCGGCCGCCGATGTCCGCTGGTCGGCCGACCTGCCCGGCCGCGGGCTCTCCGGTGTCCTCGTCGTCGGCGACCGGGCCTTCGTGACGACCAGCGATGGGCCGACGCAGGATCGGCTCCATCTGGTCTGCCTCTCGACCTCGACGGGAAAGATTCTCTGGGACCGGCAGGTGTGGGCGACGGGACGGACGATGTGCCATTCGAAGACGAGCGTCGCCGCGCCGACGCCGTGCAGCGACGGCAAGCACGTCTACGCGATCTTCTCCTCCAACGACCTCGTCTGCTTCGACCTCGATGGCAATCTCCAGTGGCTGCGGGGGATCACCTACGACTATCCTAACGTCAGCAACAGCCTGGGAATGGCCAGCTCGCTCCTGGTCACGGCCGACACGGTGATCGTGCCGGTGGAGAACGACAGCGAGTCGTATTCGCTCGGGATCGACGCGGCGACCGGCGTGAACCGGTGGCGCCTCGACCGCCCCAAGGGGGCCAATTGGACCTCGCCGGTGATCCTCGCACCGGGGCTGGTGGCCCTCCAATCGAAAACCGGCATCGAGGCGATCCGCGCCACCGACGGCTCAACCGCCTGGAGCTACACCGACGGGGCCGACACCGTGTCGTCGAGCGCGCTAGCCGACGGCATCCTTTACGTGCCGAGCAACGGGATCACCGCGCTCACGCTCGACCCGGCCGATCCGGCGAAGCAACCGACGCAGGCATGGCGCGAAAACACGCTCTCGCCGGCGACGGCCAGTTGCGTCGTGGCCGGGGATGCCCTCTACACGATCAACGGCGCCGGGGTCCTGACGGCCGGCGACCGGGCCACTGGCAAGCGTCGCTGGCAGCTGCGGATCGAGGGGCCCTACAGCGGCACCCCGGTCACCGACGGCAAGCACCTGTGGGCGGTGAACGAGGCCGGCCTCGTGCGGGTGGTGGAGCTGGGGGAGAAGGAGGGGAAGGTGGTGGCGACGCTCGATCTCGGTGACGAGATCCTCTGTAGCCCGGCCGCCGCCGACGGCGCCCTCTACGTGCGCAGTAACACGAAGCTCCACAAGATCGGCCGGTAGGTCGACGAGCCATCGTCGCTTGGGTGCCGGCCGCGGTGGCGGTGGCGTCCACCGAGACCGCCATGCTCCCTTCGTATCTCAACCGCCGTGACGCCCTCGATCTGGCCCGCCTCGCCGCGCCGGTGGCGCTGTCACGGATGAGCTTCATGCTCATGGGGCTGACCGATGCGGTGGTCCTCGCCCGCCACGCCCCCGGGCAACTGCCGTATGTCCTCAATGCCTTCCTCCCGGTGGGGGTGGCGATGGGCTTCGGGCTGGGGCTCGTGGTCGGTGTGCAGGTGATCACCGCCGAGTTGACGGGGGCCGGGCGCGAGCTCGAGACCGGCCGGATCGTCCGTCGTGGGCTCGTCGTGGCGCTCCTCTACGGGCTCGCGTCGGCGGTCGCCTGCGCCCTCGTCGCCGGGCCGCTCCTGGCTTGGCTCGGATTCGACGACGCATTCACCACCCCCACCGCCCGCTGCACCCGGATCCTCGCCTACGGTCTCCCGGCCCACATGCTCTTCAGTGCCAGCGCCTCGTATCTCGAGGCCCTCCGGCGGCCGCTGGTGGTGACGGCGATCGGCACCGTTGCCGTGGTGGCGAACCTCGGCCTCGATCTGACGCTCGTGCCGGAGTACGGCGCCGCGGGGGTCGCCTGGGCGACGACGCTGTCGCGCTACGGGATGGCGCTGGTGGCGCTGGTTGTCGTGGCACGGACCACGCCGGCGCTGGTCTGGGGGGGGAGCCCGACGCCGGGGGAGTTCGCCCGGCAGAACGGCGTCGGTCTGGGGGCGGGGCTGGCCAACGTCGCCGAGTGGGGGAGCTTCAATCTGACCCACGTCATCGCCACGCTCACCGGCCTCGATGCCGGGGCGCTGTGGGGGCTGACGGTGCAGATGATGGGCTCGGTGTTCATGGTCTACGTCGGGCTGGGGAGCGCCACGAGTGTTCGCGTCGCCGAGCGGTTCGGCCGGGGCGACCGGCAGGGGGTGGCCGATGCGTCGCGCCTCGGGCTGGTCGCCGCCCTCGTCGTCGGCACGCTGATGGCGGCCGCGGTATGGGGTGCGCGGGGGTGGCTGGCCGTCAGCGGGCTCAATGCCGAGGGGCAGCCGGACGGCGCGCGGCTGGCGCCGTTGCTTTCACGGCTGCTCGGTGCCGGCGCGATCGTGACCCTCTTCGACGGCCTCCAGGGGGTGGCATCGATGGCTCTGCGGGCCCGCGAGGTGGTCTGGCCGCCGACGGCGATCCATGTCGCCTCGTACGTGGTCGTGATGGTCCCGCTGTGCTGGTGGCTCGCGCTTGGGGAGGGGCCGGGGCGGGGGCAGGGCGTGTGGGGCGTGCTGGCCGGTGTGGCGGTGGCGTCGGTGCTCGCCGGTGTGCTTCAGGCGGTGTTGCTCGAGTGGTACACGCGCGGCGGCGGATCAGACCCTAGCTCTGAAGGCTGATCACTCCACCGGCTTCCAGCCGCGGAGCTGGCAGTGGAGCTGGGCGATCTTCCCCATGAAGTGGTCCATCCGGTATTTCCCGGCGGCGAGCGCCATCTGCTTTTCCGCCTCGGCAGCGTCCCCCTCGGCCTCGGCGAGGAGTCCGAGATAGAGGTGGGCGAAGCAGCGCTGGTTGCGGCGGGCTGTCACGGGGCCGGCATCGGCGGCAGCCAAGACCTTCTCAACGCTCCCCTTCCCGCGGTAAAGATCGAGGACCTCCTTCATCGGCACGCGGGCGTCGTTGCCGACCGGGAGGAGCTGCTTCCGCGCCGTGTCGACATCTTTGTCGCGCGCCAGACAGGCGAAGTGCCAGGTGACGTTCTCGACGTCGGCCGGGTTGACCTCCTTGTGGCGCTCGAATTGGGCCACGCCGTCGGCGAACCGGTCGGCGTAATAAAGGGCCAATCCGCGCTGCCACAGCTCCGGCTCGATCTGCGGGCGGAGCTTCACCAGCGCATCGAAGGCCTCGGCCGATTCCTTCGGCTTGCCGGCGAAGAGGAGATTCACGCCGTCGTTGAAGAGCGTGTTGGCATCAGGGGCCTGGGCGCAGGTGGGCCTGGCGGCAAAGGCGAGCACGAGGCCGGCGAGAAGGCTGCGGCGGTCGAGGCGGATCGTGTGGTGCATGGCACGGATGCGGAGGGACTCTCCGCGGTTCCCTGGGGTGCTCGAGCCAGCCGGTCCACCGAAACACCGGGTCCCGGATCGCAGGCCGAAGGGCGCTTCAATTTCTCGGCTCCACTCGCCGCTGTCGAGGCCCCCATGGAAACGCATGCCGAGTTTTTGCTCCCCCTGGCCCAGAATCGCCCCCTCAGCGGCCTGTCGGCGAGGGGCCCCAAACGGTCGCGGCCGCTCTTTTTGCTGACCATCTGTTCGGCCGTGCGGCTGCCGGGAGGGAGGGATCCCGCTCGCTGCTGGGGTGTAAACTGTTGCCCGGCATCGGGTGCACGGGGGCGGTGAGCCCCGGGAGAGGCGAGGAGCGGATCGCATGGCTGGCGACGGGGAGACGCGCGGGGCGGAGAACGACGCTCGCGAGCTCGTGATCAAGCTTCCCGCGGAGGGGGGAGAGCCGGCGGTCCAGATGCGCTTTTGCGATATCCCGGCCAAGGGACACCGGTTTCGGATGGGAGAGCGGGGGGGAAGCGGTGATGCGGAGCCTGTCCATGAGGTCGAACTGGCCGAGGACTTCTGGCTCGGCACGTTCGTCGTCACTCAGGGAGAGTATCGAGCGGTCGTGCGCTGGCTTGTCGAGCAGCATGAAAACCGCTCGGACGGCAATCGCTGGGTTGAGTCGCCAAGCCTCAAGGCCGGAGACGACCGGCTGCCGGTCGAGAATGTGACATGGATTGACGCCGCCGCCTGGTGCGACGGGCTCTCCCGCTGGCTTGCCGTCCAGAACCCTGGCCTTCGTGCCTGTCTGCCGAGGGAGATTGAGTGGGAATATGCCTGCCGGGCCGGCGCGGAGACCGAGTATTGGAGCGGTGACGGCGAGGAAGCGCTCGAGAAGGTGGCGTGGTACGGGGCAAACGCAGGCGGACGCTGCCACCCCGTCGATGAGCCGGTGGCAGGGGGCGATGCCACGAAGGAGGCAAACGCCTTCGGCCTCGTCGGGATGCACGGCAACGTCGAAGAATGGTGCGGGGATGTCTATGAAGCAGACGCCTACACGCGCGACCGTAGCGGCGCGACGCGATCTTTTTTCGATCTCGGCACGGAGCGAAGCGACCGCCTCCGCGTGATCCGCGGCGGGGCTTGG
>SIAG01000158.1 GCA_009691925.1 Planctomycetaceae bacterium | reverse complement strand
GGTCGACGACATCGAGCGGATCGCTGGGTCGCTCCGCCGTGAGAACCCCGGTGTGCCCGAGATTGCGTTTTCGGCGGCGGTGCTCGAGGATACCTTCGGCCGCACCTTGAGGGCGATGAAGGGCTACCGGGATCTGCTCGCTTCCCCCGATATCGAAGTGGGCCTGCGGGCGGCGATCTCCGCGAACTTGGCGTTCGACATCGCCCATCCGGAGACGGCCGACGAAGCGGCGAAGCTGATCGACGCGGCTGTCGCCGAGATGGGGCCGACGACCGATCTGCTCGATTCGCGCTCGATGGTGCGCCTGGCCCGCGGCCAGAGCCGGCAGGCGCTCGAGGACGTCAGCGATGCGATCCTCCTCCAGCCCAGCCCGCGAAACCTGCTCCACCTCGCCCTCATCCGGACGGAAATGTCCGATCTCGAGGGGGCCCGTGAAGCCCTCGCGGAAGCGGAGCGGAAGGGGTTGGCGGACGAGAGGCTCTCCCCGGACGATCGGCGCCGACTGGCGAAGGTCGAGGCGGCGATCGCGGGGGGGAAGTGACGCTGAGAGGCGGCCCGGTGGCTGACCAGAGGCCCCGAAGCCGGGGAGCGTCAGCCATCAATCGTGATGACGTCGCCAGATCGCATGAAGACGAGTCGGCACGACACCCGGGCCGGATCGAGGGCGTGGAGCGCCGCGACGGCGCGGCGGTAGGCCTGGAGTTGCGGAGCGTAGAACGCCGACTTTTCAGCGCGGATCCGGGCGCCGACGGCGCCGCGCCCGTCCCCTCCGATCGCGTCGAACTTGAAATCGACCACCTCGGCGGCGACCGCGTGCCCGCTGCGGCGCCACACCACCAGCCGATCGATGATCCCCTCGAGCGTTCCCTCGCCGTCGTCGATGGCGAAGGCCTGCTCGCGCTGAAGGCTCGGTTCGGCAGGCCCGGCGGGCAGATTGTCGGAGACCAACCGCTCCGGTAACCGTTGAGCCGGTGCCGCCAGGATTGACGCCACGGCAGGGTTGGCGCACATAACCCGGAAGGCACCGATGAGCGGCTCGACGTCGGGCGCCAGGCCCGGCTCCCGGCTGGCGATTCGACGCAGCAGGTCGTCGCCGGGGGGAGGAGAGTCCCAGCCGAATTGCTCGATCCAGGCATGGAGCAGCGTGCCGATGCTCCGGGCGACCCGTGAATCGGTGTCGAGCAGCGCAGGGGCCGTTGTCATCCTCCCCTCCTCGGTGGCCGAAGGGGTGTGCCGCGGGCGGGCGCGCCGCCGCTGACCCATTCCCAGGGGGCGGAGATGGATCGGCGCGGGGCGATCCCCGGTCGCGGCTGGCCCGGGGAGCGGAGGGGCCGAGATGGCCGGTGCGGCCGAGATGGCCGGCGCGGCCGAGATGGCCGGCGCGGCCGAGATGGCCGGCGCGGCCGAGATGGCCGGCGCGGCCGAGATGGCCGGCGCGGTCGTGGCCCGAGCCTGCGAGGGGGGAGTCTGCCGCGGGGTCGGTTCGGTGGTCGGAGCTGCCGGGGGAGGTAGTGCGGCGGGCCCACGCTCCGGGAGCGTGTCGTCGGCCGGATCGGTGAGGTGACCGTGCGTCCAGAGGATCGTGTCGGGGGGGGCGTCTGGGGTCTCGGGGAGGGTGCAGCGGATGACGCCGGCGAGCGTCTTCGGCACCGAGCGCTCCTTCGCCGTCGCCGGGCGGATGAGGATCTCCATCCCCTCGGCCGCACGGGTGAGGCCGACATAGAGCGTGGCGATCGCCTCCCGAACCACCGGGGCGCTCGCGTCCGCACATACCCCCTGCCATTCGGCCGGGAGGAGCGGCTGGTACTCCCGCGGGACATGGACGAGGATCCCGCGGATCGGCTCGAGGGGGCTAACGCGATCGACGACGACGCGCGGGGGGCGGGCGACGAGTCGGCGATCGAGGTCGGTGAGGACGACCAGATCGAATTCCAGCCCCTTCGCCTTGTGGATCGTCATCACGCGGATCGGCGACGCGACCGGATCGGCGACGTTGACGGTCCGGCAGTGGTGGATGAAGGGGGCGGTCCGCACCAGGCCCGCGCGCGAACGGCCGCCTGCCATGTCCCATTCCCGGGCCGCCGCGACGAGTTGCTCGAGGCGCCGCAGATCGCGGTGCGAGCCTGCCGAGCCGACCGCCGCGGCGAGGCGCGAAAGCACCGGGCCATAGCCATCGTCGACGAGCGCACGCCGGAGCCGATCGAGGGTGCTGATGCAGGCGGCGGGGATCTCCCCCGCGGCGCCGGACGGGTCGAGGCCGAAAAGCGGCGCGAGAGGGGAGGTGGCGACATGGAAGCGGGCCGCCGAGTCGGAGGGATGGTCGACGAGGTGGAGGGCCGAAAGGAGGAGCTCGACGGCCGGTGAGTCGGCGAGCGGTTGGCCCCCTTCGGCACTCGCCACGATCCCCTCAAAACCTTTCAATCGGGCGATCACCCGTTCGGCCGCCTTGTTCGTGCGGACGAGGACCCCCACCGACCTGCCGGGGTTGGCCCGCGAGAGCACCGCGGCCCGCGCGGCCGCGGCGGCGAGGAGAAGATCCGCCCCCTTCTGCCCCTCCTCGGGGGCGGCGCAAGTCCGCAGGCGGACCCAGCCGGGGAGCGTTTGCCGCGACGCGGCCGCGACGTGCTGCGGAAAGTCGCTGCAGGCACCGGCCACGACCCGGGCGTGGTCGGCGAGCGGCTCCGCGCTCGCCAGCCGCCCGAACACCCGGTTGACCGTGTCGAGGATCGCCGGGCTCGAGCGGTAGCTGGCGGCGAGATCGAGGGAGACCAGCGGACGGCGCCCCGCCGCGAAGAACTCGGGGAGGGCATCGATGAGCTCGGCGGCGCCGCCACGCCAGCCGTAGATCGCCTGCTTCCGGTCGCCGACGGCGAAGAACGACCCCGAAGCGGTGACGGCATGCTCGGCGAGCCGCTCGAGGACGCGCCACTGGCTGGGGGAGGTGTCTTGGAATTCGTCGATGAGGAGATGCTTCGCGAAGCGGATGCCGCGCCACCGGGCGGCGTCGAGGGTGCCGTCGGCGGCCGCGCCGCCGACGAGCCTGGTGACGTCGTCGAACGACACCATGCCGTCGCTGGCCATGAGCCGATCGGCGGTGGCGGAGTAGCGGTCGAGGAGATCGCGGATGGCCCGCGTCTGGGCGGCTGTGCGGGCGAGGATCACCGATCGGGCCAAGCCGATGATCGTCCACAAGGCCCCCGCCACGGCCGGGTCGATCGGCTTCCTCTGATACTTCGTCTCCCCGGCGAGGAGCTTTGGCACCATCCCCTTCGAGAGCAGGCTCTTCCAATCGGAGGCTGCGAGGGCGGCGATGGCGGCATCGCGGGCATCGCCAACCCGGGAATCTTCAAAGTCGGTCGCGCGCAGCGTCTCCACCGCGGCGGTCAGCTCCTCACCCGACGGGGGGCGGGGCACCGACAGCCTGTCCCAGGCGGCCGGCTCGGCATCCCGGTGGAGCGACGCGAGATCGGTGACAATCGACTCGATCGCCTCCTCGAGGCCGGTCGTCGTTGTGCCCCCCGACAACTGCACCATGAGCGTTGCCAGGAGCTTGGCGGGGGAGTCTCCCGGCTCCTCTTCCGACGGCCCGGCCGCGAGCGCGTCGGAGATCGTCCGGTGGATCGCCCGGCGGCGTTGGATGCCCAGATCGGCCTCGGTGCCGATCGACCAAGCGGGCGGGAGCCCGAGTTCGAAGCGGGCCGCGTCGGCGCAGGTCACGAAGAACGAGTCGAGCGTCCCCACCGCCAGCCGGTCGACATTCGACGTTACCCGGACGAGGAGATCCCGGAAGAACGCCGCGTCGGCCGCCGGCCGATCGATCGCCGCCGCCAGGCCTCCGGTCGCCTCCGGGGAAGAGGGATCGGCGGCGTTGGCCAGCCGCTCAAGAACGCGGGCGAGGATTTCCCCGGCCGCCTTCCGCGCGAAGGTGGCGGCGAAGATGTCGTCGATGTCGGCGCCATCGGCGAGGAGGCGGATGAGCCTCGTCGAGAGGGCATGGGTCTTGCCGGTGCCGGCGCTGGCGAGCACCCGGACGATCGGCTCCAGCGGGGTGATGGCCGGCGCGGAATCGGCGAGCGACTGGGGCGTTGCCGGGCCGGAAGTGGGGCCGGAATCGGACCGGTCGTGCGTGCCGCCCGCTCGGCCGGAGCGACCACGCTGATCGGTCGGTCGGGGTGTCATTCGGCGTCTCCCTCATCGTCGTCGTCGCGGATCGTGTGGGTCTGGCAGATGGCGTCGAACTCGGGGAAGGCCCCCGCGGCCTCGTCATTGCGGGGCCAGAACTTTCCCTCCCGGACAGCGCGGACGACGTCGCGGGCGGCGTCATCGGCCGATGCGAACTCCTCGGTCGACCACGAGGCGGTCTCGATCCGGATCTCCTCGACGCGGGCCGAGACATTGAAGTAGCCGACGCCGACCCGGAGGGGATTGGCCAGATCGAGATCGGGCATCCCTCCGACCTCGACGAGGAGATGCCGGTAGAGCGGCAACTGGAGGTCGATCCATCCCTGGGCATTGCGGTGGGTGCGGTCGGGAGACCTGCCCCGGGCCGAGGTCTTGTAGTCGAGCACGTCCCACCGGTCGTCGTCGGGGTGGTGGTCGATGCGGTCGATTTTTCCCGACAGCGCCACCGGCACGCCATCGACGACGAAGGCCGACGAGCGGACGACTTGTTCGGTGGCATGGATCACCCACCCGGCGGCGGTGCGCTCGGCCTGCACCCGGGCGAACTCGCGCAGCCTCCGCCGCGCCAGTTCCGTCTGCACGAACACCGCCGGCGCGGCGCCAAGCCCGTAGCGCTCGTGGACGAATCGATCGAGCGCCGCGGAGAGCCAGTCGCTGATCTGGCGGGCGTCGGTGCTCGTGGCGATCGGCGCGTGCTTGCCGAATCGGTCGAGGCATTCGTGGATCAGGTTGCCGAAATCGCCTGGACCGAGCTCGAGGGCCTCGTCACCGGAGGAGTCTAGGCCGAGACGGTGGCGGAGCCAGTAGCGGTAGGGGCAGGCGAGGTAATCGCGGAACTCGGTGACCCGCATCGGGGGAAAGCCGGCGGCGGCGGCCGTCGCCACGCTCGCCGGCGCCGGCACGGCCAGACGGGATGGCACCACGGCCGGCGGGCCCGCCGGGGCGGGGGCCCGGAGCGGGGCGAAGAGTCGCTTGGCCGCGTGGACGACGTCTTCGGCACAGCGGCGAAAGAGGAGCCGGCTGGGCACCGCTGGCGAGCCGTCGGCCCCGCGCCGGGGGACGACGACGAGGAGGTCGTCGCGGGCGGCGGCGACGGCGAGCATCCACGCATCCCGGGCCGCCGTCCGCGTCGCGTTGTCGAGGCCAAGAGCCTGACGCAGCGGCTCGGGGAGGAGCGGATCGCGACCGGCACTCCCCGGCAGGCATCCCTCCACGCAGCTGGTGATCGCCAGCGCCGGGGCGTCGTCGAGCGCCACCTCCAGCCAGCCGACGAGCTCGATCGCCTCCGGCTGCTGCGGCGGGGGGAGCTGGCCGCGCCCCCAGGTCGAGAGCAGGAGCCGTTCTAGGCCCGCCGACCCCGCCGCGGCGGCGAGCCGGTCGGGGAGCGCTTCGAGGTCGGCCAGCGCCTCCCCGAGGGCCGCGAGCGACCGGGAGAAGATCCGGGTCGCCGGGTCGTCACGGTCGATCTCAATCCCCTCCACGGCCGCGCTGCAGATGCCACGCACCCCCCGCACCCAGTCGGCCGCAAGCGTGCCGGCCGGAGCCGACGCGGCGCCCGCTGGCTTGGCCCGCCGTGGCCGCGGGGGGCGGGTCGACGCACTCGGCCGCAGGGTCAAGCGCTGGGCGGCCTCGAGCGCGGCGGCGGCGGCGCGGAGCGGCTCGAGCCACGCGTCGATCGCATCGAGGATCCTCACGAAGGCCTCGTTCTCGGCCCGCTCCGCCGGATGGGATGCCGCCCGGGTGAGATGCTCGCGATCGACCTCCCAGGGGAGGTGGCGAAGGGCGATGGCGTCGGCGATGGCTGCGGGGATCGCTTCGCCGCCGCGCCGGCGCAGCAGCGCGATGCAATCGGGGCAGCGGAGGAGGTTGGCCAGGGCCGCAAACTCGCGCCGTCGCAGCCAGGCGAAGATCGCATGGACAAACTGCCACGGGCTGGAACGCTCGACGGTTCGGCCGGCGGCGTACCGCCCCGCCAGGCCGGCCGCGGCGAGCCGCTGCTCGAGGGCGGGGACGATGGCCGGGTCGGGGACGGCAACGGTGATCTCGTCGGCCGAACGGGTCGCCGCGAGGCCCCGAATCCAGTCGACGACCGCCGCGGCCTGGCTCTCCCCGTCATCGACGACCGCGATCCGCTCCAGCGGCACCGGGAGCGGCCGATCTTGCCATGCCTCGGGGATGAGGCAACCGAAGTCGTCGAAGCCCTGCTCGGGATCGGGGCCGATGCCCTCGGGGAGGGCGACCAGCGCGTCGATCCGTCCGCGGACACCGGCCAGGAGGGTTCGCTGGAGCGGATCGACATCAACGGTGGCGAGGAGCACGATCCGTCCCTCGAAGGCCACCTCGCCGTTCTCGACGGCGACGCGCCGGGCGGTCTGCCGATCCCAGAATCCGAGGCGATCGATTTCGGCGAGATAGTCCTGCTCCAGCCGGGCCAGCGCCTGCCAGCGGGTGTGGTCGCCGAATCCCGGCAGGACCTCATCAGCGGCATCGGCGAGATCGGCAAACGAGAGCCGGTGGGCGGCTAGTTCGCGGTGCATCGAGACAAGCATCCGGGCCGCGTCGAGGGCACCGGTGGCGATGGTGGCGTCGCGATCGGCCCCGGTCGACGGGAGGGCCCCGGGAGCGTGCCGATCGGGGTGGTCAGTCGCCTCGTCGACGTCCCCTTGGGCCTCGGGGAGCGGCGCGATCAGATGCCGGTCGCGGGTGCTGGCAGCGGAGAGCGCCACAACCCAACAGAGCGTCTCGGTGGCTGTGTCGGCCAGCGGCTTGGCCGGTTCGTAGAGCGCCTCCGGGAGTGTGCCGAGCGTGACCGTTCGCGGCGGAATGATCCGGCCGCCGGGCCCGCCTCCCCGTGGGCTCCGCGGGGGGGCGGTCTTGTCGATGAGGATCTCGATCAGCCGGTGCCCCGCCGCCCGGCCCGGCACGACGACGGTGAACGCCGACAGGTCGACCATGGCGGAGTCCCTGCCGGCCCCCTCTGGGCCGCGGCCGTCAAGCTTGCGGGCCTCTGCCAGCAACCAATCGGCCGCCGAAGCGAGGATCCCACAGCGGGGATCGAGCCAGTGCCGGTGGCAGGTGGCGGCGGTGCTGGCGGTGCTGGCGGGGCTGCGATCCGGCGGAGGATCGTCGGCAAAGAGCGACGGCTGGGGGTCGGATGGGGTCTTGCGGCGTGCCACGGGTGCCTTCCTGGCGGGCTGGGGAACAGGGCTCGCCGCCGGCCTTCCTGTCAGGCTGCAGGGCCAGTTCCGAACCATTCCTTCGGGGGACTAGAGCTTATCGCATTCCCGATGCTCCTCGGGCCGAGAAAAACGGCAATCCCTCCCGGCTGGTGCCCATGGCGTCATCGTGCAGGCACCAACCGCGCACGAATCCAATCTGCCAGGTTGCCAACATCGATCTCCCGATTGGCTCATTTCATCATCGTCGCGTACTTCAGGAGGTCTGCTTCGGCGTCGTGGGAAAACGTCGCCTCGCTCATGCCTGTTGGGCCCGCTCGACTGCCGCGATGCGTTCCTCGGCCTTGGGGAAGACCATTTCGGCAGGCACAACGCTGCCCTCATCGAGTTGAGCGAATCCTTGGCGCACGGCGCCACGCAACGATTCCTGAGCCTGCCGGAGACGGAGTCCTTCGGACAGGACATCACTCTCCGTGAGAAAACGACGCTCAGCGATCAATCGCTGGACGAATGGTTCAAGATCGGCGGGAATGTCGACGGTCATGGATTGCTTTCTGTTCGTCGAGGATTGGTTGGGAAGCTCATTCGGCTTGGTGTTTCAAGGTATTGCCTGGGCGGAACGTGTCAATGACTTTGAGACACCTGCGTGACGAAATGAGTGGCGCTCAGGAGCTGGTCGCGACGCCCCCGTACCTCCGTGTTGGCGTTGAGGATCTGCTCCATCGTGCCGATCGAGCAGGACAAGGCCGGTGTCTCACCTATCATTGGCACAGAGGCATCCGTGCGGAAACAACTGCCGGATCGACTCTGCAGTGCGGTCGTGCGCGGGAGCGAGCGTGCCGATGCGGATATCGTCATAGGTATTCCCGGGATAAGCGGCGGGTAGAATCGGGTGAGTGGGAAATAGGTGCCTCGACCCAGAGTGACCTTGAAGTCGGAGTGATCATGTACAAGGCCTCTTTCAAGGAACCCGACTCGAGCCTGCCACCGCAGTGCCCGCGGTGCGGCGCGGATGGCCTGCCCGTCGGCCCTGAAACGCTCCGGGCCCACCTGGCCTCGGACGCGGTCGATTCGCTCGGCGAGCCGGCCTATTGGTGCGCGACCGAAGCCTGCCCCGTCGCCTATTTCGACCTCTTCGAGCGGAGCGTCGATGCGGACGCCGCCCACGGTCTCTACTGGCCGAAGGATCCGGCCGGACCGCTTTGCTGCTGCCATGGCCTTACGGTGGATGATGTCGATGCCGATCTTGCGGAGCCAGTGCCCACGCGGGTGCGGGCGGTGGTGCAGAAGGCGGGCCAGCCCGATGCCGCCTGCACGACGAAGAGCCCCGACGGCCGCCCATGCGTGGCCCGCGTGCAGCGGTACTACATGCGGCAGAAACAGAAAGAATGACTATGGTCACTGGCCCTGACTGAGGTGGGCGTGCAGGACCGGTGGGCCGAACGACGAGCTCTTGTCAAATGTTGTGTTCGTGAGGCGTGAATTAGGCGGCGTTTTGCAGGACTCCGTTGGTGAAGATTTGGCCTTGGATGACGAACGTGAGTTGATGACGTTGGCGGTCTTGTGGACTTGAGCAGCGTGGCTCACGCGTCGTCGGGTAGGCCTCCCGCAGGGCGGCCCAGAAGCCGAGCGCACCATCGGCGACAGCGATCGTCGGTGGAATGGTGAGC
>SIAG01000157.1 GCA_009691925.1 Planctomycetaceae bacterium | reverse complement strand
ACCGGGCCGAAGAACGTCTTCTTGATCTTCGCGAATACCCCCTCCGCCGCCGCCACATCGCTGCCGCCGACGAAAATCGCCGTCGAGGCGAGATCCGTGCCGCCGCGCGTGAACATCGCGCCGTGGACGAGCGGCACGACCGTGTCGACCGTTACGCCACCGTGGCGGAGGAGGACATCGGCGCCGGCATCGACGGCGACGACGGCGTCGAACGTGCTGGCTTGAGGATCGGTGTCGAGTTGGAGGAGGATCCGGGCGGGCATGGCGAGCGACTCCTTTGGGAAGCCAATTGGGGCGAGAGGCAAGTGCGGAGAGACGCGGGAAGCGGCAGGGACGGCCGCAGCCAAAACGACGCCGCCCGTGGCGCGGGAAACCGCGCCACGGGCGAACAGATCGATACCGATTCCAAACCAGGGCTCAGAAGCCGCGGAAGGGATGGACCTCGTCGCGCTTGGCGACCATCTCCGCGGCCGACGGCTTGCCGTGCATGGCATTGGCGATCGCCATCTTGGTAGCGCTGTAGTTGTAGTCGTAGATCTTCTTGTCGTCGGCGGCCTGCCAGTGAATGAAGACACCGCAGACAATGACGAGGTTTTCGGCATCCTGCTCGGGGATCACGCCGTCGGCCACGCTGTCAGCAACCGCCTTGGCGACCGCAGCCTGAGCGGGGCCGAACATCTGCACCGCCTGCTTCGCTCCCTTGATCGTGACCTTCGTGATCATGACCGTGGCCGGCTTGACGGCGACATTCGGCGTCAGCACCGCGAGGAGGTTGGAGTGACCCTCGCTCTGCCGGGCCAGCGCGTTGGCAAAGGCCGCACCCACCGGACCATCCTTGCTGCCGATCAGCAGATCGATGTGGGCGATCTCGTTGCCCTCACCGTCGAGCGCCTCACCAATAAACATCGACATCTCTATCTCCTCGTGAAGTGAATCCCCTCCCCTGACTGGGAAGGAGTGGACCGGATCCGGCGACTGGGCCCGGCTCCGGTATTTTCAAGTGCGGTCAGCGACGTGCCGGTCGTGCCCGTGAAGCCCGACTCGGATTCTCGGACCACCCGCAGGGAGTCCGAGCACGACCGACCGAGCAAGACACCGACCGCAGGCCTCCCCGACGCCCGCCCCGTAGGCAGGTCCGCTGGGATCGGGAGAATACCATGTCCCCTGACACCGGCAACAATGTCCCCTCCCGGAGCCACGGATGCCGCCGGAACACGCCCTTCCTCCCCCACCTGGCCGCGGGACGGGCGACGAAATCAGCCCGGGTCGTCCTCCGCTCTCAGCCCGAGCTTCGCTTCTGGTGCTGGGGGCCAGCGCCCGCGCTTGGGCGACGTCGGTGGGCCGCACGGGGCTTGTCGTCCGAGCCGCCGACCTGTTCGCCGACCGCGATCTGGTCGCGATCGCGGCCGCCGTCGCCATCCCGCCGGAGCGCTACCCTGGGGCGCTTGCCGAGGCGGCCGAGGGCTTCCCGCCCGGTCCGTGGTGCTACACCGGTGCCCTCGAAAACCATCCCGGGCTCGTCGATGCGATCGCCGCCACGCGGCCGCTGGCCGGCAACGGTGGGGAGGCGATCCGGCGCGTCCGCTCGCCGCAGCATCTGGGGGCGGTGCTGGCCGATGCGGGGATCGGCTTTCCGCGGACGCTCGACAACCCGGCGGCCGTCCCGTCCGATGGCCGCTGGCTGCGGAAGCCGCGTGCCAGCGGCGGCGGTCAGGGGATTGGTCCCTGGACACGGCCCGAGGCCGGCGGCGCAGCGTTGCCCCCGGTGCAGGGGTGCGTCTGGCAGGAGCTCTGCCCCGGGCTGCCGGTGGCCGGGGTGTTTGTCGTCACAAATCGGGGAGCGCGACTGGTCGGTGCGAGTCGGCAGTTGATCGGTATCACGGCTTGGCAGGCCCATCCCTACGCCTACTGCGGATCGGTCGATGTCGACCCGCTGACCCTCCCCGGCCATCTCGGCGACCAGTGGGATCGGATCGGCGCGCTCCTAGCGGGATCGTTCGGCCTCTGCGGGGTCGTCGGCGTCGATGCGATCGTGACGCCGTCGGGCCGACTGGTCGTGATCGAGATCAATCCGCGACCGACCGCATCGATGGAATTGGTCGATCGCCGCACGGGGCTCGCGCTCGCCGCTGATCACCTCGCGGCCTGCGGGATCGTTACCGCCCCCCCCCGCCCCGCCCGCGCCGGGGGCCGCTGGGCCAAGGGCATTCTGCGGGCCGCGGCGACGATCACCGTCGATGCGCAGCTCGGCGATCGCTTCGACCTCCTCTCGGAGGCGTGGAGCCGCGCCGATGGCTGGCCGGCGCTCGCCGATCTCCCGCGCTGCGGCACCGTGGTGCCAGCCGGTGCACCGTGCATCACGCTGTTTGCGGTCGCCGACACCGGCCGCAAAGCGCGACGGCGCCTCGACCAACGGATGGAAACCGTCCGGGAGGCCATCGGGCGGCCCGGGCCGTGAAGCCCGCCGCCGGCGCCGACATCAGCCGGCCATCCGCCGCGGCATCGCGACCGTGGCAGCCTCGTGCGACTGGTACTGCATGAGGTAGGCGTCCTCGGTCGAGTCCTCGTAGAAGTCCTTGAGGACGGAGATCGCCCGGTACCCGAGCGACCGGAAGAAGAGCTGCGCGGGGAGATTCCGCTCGCGGACCTCGAGGAGGATCCGGTCGCGACGCTCGAGGCTCAATTTGGCGAACAGCTTCCCCATCATCTGCGTCCCGATCGCTAACCGCCGGTGGGAGCGGCGAACGGCGAAATTGAGAACCTGGAGCCGCGTCCGGTGGAGCTCGTAGATCATGAACGCGACGACGGAGTCCCCGACCTCGGCGACCATCCCGATGCAGTTCCGCTGCCGGAGACAACGGGTGAAGTCCTCGTCCGACCAGGGAAACTCGAAAGCCTCCTGCTCGATCGAAAGCACTTCGGGCATGTCGCGGCGGATCATCCAGCGCAGTTGAATCCGGAGTCGGTCGGCTTCCGTGGTCGCCACGTGTCGTCACTCCATCGAGTCGGGGGTCAAGGTGGGGGCGAACCGTAGCAACTGCACCCCGGCGAGCCAAGAGAACTCCCGCCACGAATGGAGCCCCCCTTGTGGAGACCTGTTGGCGAAACCGTCTTGACCCTCATCCGGCGATCTTCCTACCCTCCCCACGCCTTCGCCCGGACCCGGCGTCCGGAGCGGATGGAGGCGGCTGCCATGGACCGCCGGCTTTCGACATGACCCCGGGGATGACGGCGTGCCATGCAGACCACTCGACACTCCTCGGCCGCTTTGAGCCTCCCTCTCCGGGCGGCCGCCGACCAGTCCCGCCGACGGCCGGCATTTCTGATCCTCACGGTGCTGTCCGCCCTCGTTGGCTGCGCCGGACCGGCGATCCGCAGCCAGAGCCCCGAGGTGGCGGCGCTGATCGGAATGGAATCCGACATCCGTCTCGTCGGCGATTATGCGGCGCCCTGGGGCACCCACCCGCAGCGCATCGAGCGGGCCGCGCTGGTCACCGGCCTTCCGGGGACGGGAAGCGATCCGCCGCCGGGGACGCAGCGGGCGCTCCTCATGGCCGACATGCAGGCCCGCGGGGTCGCCGAGCCGAACAAACTCCTCGCCTCCCCGACGACCTCGCTCGTCTGGGTCCACGGTTATCTTCCCCCCGGCATTCGCAAGGGGGACCGCTTCGACGTCATGGTCGAGGTTCCCACCGACAACGAGACGACGAGCCTCGGTGCCGGTTGGTTGATGGAGACCCGTCTGGCGGAAATGGCGATCCTCGGGCAGCGGGTCCGCGACGGCCACGTGCTGGGGATCGCCGAGGGGCCGCTCCTGGTCGATCCGGTGTCAGGGGGAACGCTCGACTCGAAGTCGAAGCTCCGCGCCCGCGTCCCCGGCGGCGGCGTCTCCCTGACGACGCGCACGATCGGACTGATCATCGCCCCGGAACACCGCTCAATCGCCCTCTCCAAGCGCGTCGGCGACACGATCAACCGCCGTTTTCATGCCGTCATCAAGGGAACGAAGCGCGGGGTCGCGACCCCGAAGACAGAACGCTTCATCGACCTCGAGATCGCGCCGGCCTACGAGCACAATCTCGGCCGCTACATCCGCGTCCTCCGGGCGATCGCGGTCGTCGAGCCGCCAGCCGGCCGGCACGCACGGATGGAGCTCCTCGCCCGCCAGCTCGCCGATCCGGTCACCGCCCCCTCCGCCGCGCTCAAGCTCGAGGCGATCGGCCGTGATGCCCTACCGATCCTGAAGAGGGGGCTGGAGTCGTCCGACGCCGAGGTCCGCTTCGCCGCCGCCGAAGCGCTCGCCTATCTCGGCGAGTCCAACGCGGCCGCCCATCTCGCCGAGGCCGCCATCCATCTCCGCAGCGCCCGCCCCGCGGCCCTCGCCGCCCTCCAGGTGCTCGACGATGCCAATGGAATCGACGCCCTCCAGTCGCTCCTCACCAGCTCGAGCGCCGAGACACGTTATGGGGCGTTCCGTGCCCTCTGGAAGATCGACCCCACCGCGCCGCTCATCCGCGGCGAGCGCCTCGGCGATGCCTGCTCGCTCCATGTCGTCGATGTCGCCGGGCTGCCGCTGGTCCACTGCACGCGGAGCACCCGGCCGGAGATCGTTCTGTTTGGGACGGAGCACGCGATCGACTCCGGCCTCCGCGCCGAGGCGGGAAGCTCGATCGTCGTCGTGGTCGAGGCGGGCAGGGCGACGATCAACCGCTTCGTAGCGGGCGAGGCGGACCAGGTCGTCGAAGTCGACGCTCGGGTCGAGCCGGTCGCCCGGGCGATCATCCATGTCGGCGGCACCTACCCCGACGTCGTCCAGTTTCTCCAGCAGGCCAGCGCCGGCCGCTGCCTCTCCAGCCGTCTTGCCTTCGACGCGGTGCCGAACGAATTCGACGGCCGGACCTCGATCCACGACGAGGCGTCGGCCCGCGACCGTGACGCCGGCGACGAAGCGGGCGACGAGCCGGTCGAGGAAGCAGCTGATCGCGATACCGACACCGCCCGGCGCGGCCCGGGCCGGGGGGCCGACGTCGCTGCCGGGGAGGGCCACACCGGCACCTCGTCATGACACGGCTCAAGGCGCTTGAACTATTCGGCTTCAAGAGCTTCGCCGACCGGACACGCTTCGAGTTCCCCGACGGCATCACTGTCGTCGTCGGACCGAACGGCTCGGGGAAGTCGAACGTCGTCGATGCCATCAAATGGGTCCTCGGCGAGCAGTCGGTGCGCAGCCTCCGCGGCCGCGAGATGACCGACGTGATCTTCGCCGGATCGGTCTCCCGCAAGCCGCTCAACAGCGCCGAGACATCGCTCTTCTTCGACAACAGCGCCCGGCTCCTCCCCGTCGAGGCCGATGAGGTCCAGATCGGCCGCCGCGTCTATCGCAGCGGCGAGAGTGAGTATCTCATCAACGGCGAGGTCTGCCGGCTGCGCGACATCCGCGATCTCTTCAGCGGCACCGGCGCCGCCACCGAGGCCTACAGCGTCATCGAGCAAGGGCGAGTCGACGCCCTCCTCATGGCCTCCGGCAAGGATCGCCGCGCCGTTTTTGAGGAGGCGGCGGGGATCACGAAGTTCCGTGCCAGGCGGACCGAGTCGCTGCGGCGACTGGAGCGGGCCGAGCAGAACCGGCAGCGACTGGCCGACATCGTCGGCGAGGTGGCGGCACGCCTCGAGACGGTCCGCCACCAGGCCGCGCGGGCCCGCCGCTGGCGGCAGATGACCGACCGTCTGCGTCGGCTCCGGCTCGTCGCCGCCCGTCAGGATCTCGCCGAGGTCGACGGCGCGGTCGCCGCGGTGGAATCGACACTGGCCCGGCTCCGTGCCAACCTCGATGCAACGGAGACTGCTGCCACCGAGGCTGCCGCCGAGGCTGCCGCCCGCGGGCTCGAGGATCAGGAACTGATGCCGCAGGTGACGCAGTTGCGGGCCGTGGTAACCGCCGAACGGGAGCGGGCTGCCGCCGCAGAGGCGCGCCGCCAACCGCTCCTCGAGCGGATGGGGGAATGGGAGGGGGAACTGGCGCGGATCGACCAGGAAGGGCGCACCAGCGCCGCACTTCTTTGCAGCGCGGTCAACGCCGCCACCGCCGCCGCGACGAGCTCGTCCGCCCTCACCGCCGAGCGGGGGGCTCTCGAGGAACGGCTCACGGCATGCCAGCAAGCCGCTGCCGGATCGCACTCCGATGTCGAGCAGGCCCGCGTCCGCGTCGAACACCTCGCCACGCGGCTGGAAGACCTCGCTGCCCAGCGACAGCGCCTTCTCCTCGAGGCCGATCGGGCCGATGGCCGGCAGGAAGAAGCCCGCCGTCAGGCCGCCGATGCCCGTCTCCGCATCGACACCGCGCGGCGGCGGATGGACACCACCGCCGAGGCCCTCGCGGCTCGGGAGGGAAACCTCCAGGCCCTCGTCCAACGGCTCGAAGCCACTGGCCGCGACATCGGCGCCGCCGAGGAGACCGTCCGCGAGCGCACCGTCGCGCTCGAATCGGGGTGGCGCGAACTGGCCGGATGGCAGGCGAAACTCGAGGCCTGTCGGGAGCGCCGTGGGCTTCTCGAGGAATTTGCCGGACGGCACGAGGGGGTGGCAGAGGCGGCCCGACGCCTCCTCGCCGCTGCGGCCGCCGACGCCGAGGGGAGCGCCGTCCGCGGGATCATCGGCGAGATGATCGACGCACCGCTGGAATGGGCGAGCCTGGTTGATGTGGCGCTGGGAGTCACGGCGCAGGACATCGCCGTAACGTCGCTCGACCGCTTCGCCGGGTGGTTGCAGCCGTGGGCCGCCACGGAAGCAGGCAAAGGCGCGCTCGCCACCGGAGGGCGGATCGGCATCGTCGCCCCAGGCCCGATCTCCACCGCCGACGAGACCGATCTGGCGGCCGACGGGGGCGTCGTCGGTCGGCTCGACCGACTGATCGCCTCCGCCGCTGCCACCGCCGCCGACACGCCCGCTGCATGGCTCCTCGGCCAGACCTGGGTCGTGGCGACGTTCGACGATGCCCGCCGCTTGGCCGCGGCCCATTTGACGCTCCACTTCGTCGCCCGCGACGGTCAAAGCTGCCGGGGCGGCCGTTACGAAGTGGGGAGTGTCGCAGGGGCCATGGGGCTGGTCGCCCGTCGGGCCGAGCTCAAGTCCCTCAATCTTCGGCACGACGAGCTCGTGCGCCGCAGCGACGACCACGCCACGATGGTCGCCGACCTCCAAGCCGGACTCGCGGCGGCCGGTCAGGCGGTCCGCCAGCTGCAATCCCGCCGCCAGCACGACGCCGAGAGCGTGGCCGCCGCCAAGGGCGACGCCGCCCGCCTCGCCCGCGAGCAGGAGTCGGCCCGCGAGGCCCTCACCACGGCGGAAGAGGCCGTCGCAGCCATGGAACATCGCTCCGGCGAGGCGGAGCGCCTCCGCGACGAGATCACCACCCGTCTGGTGGTCACCGAAGCGGACTTGGCCGAGCTCCGCCGCGAGCGGACGAGGATGGAGCAGTCGATCCTCGACATCGACCGCTCCCGCGGATCGCTCACCGAGGAGATCCACCGCCTCCGGATCGAGCTCGCCACGGGCCGGGAGCGGCTTGACCGGGCGGAGCACGACGCTGCCGCACGGGCCGCGCAGGTCGCGGAGCGCCGGGCGGCACGCCTCTCGATCCACGCCCGGCATGACGCGATCCGCGACCGGCTCCACACCACCGAGCTCGACGTCCTCCGGGCCGGGAGCCTGCTGGCGGAGGCGACCTGGGCCGCCGAACATGCGGAGGCCTCGCTCGGCTCCCTCGTGGCCCGCCAGGAGGCGATTCGGGCCGCCGCGCTGGCCGCCACCGACACCGCGACCAGCACCCGCGCCGCCGCCGGCCGGCTCGGCGACCAGATCCACGCCCGTGAGCTCGAAGCGGGCGAGGCGAGGCACCGGCGCGTGCGGATCGTGGAGCGGATCCGCGACGAATACGACATCGACATCGAGGCGGCGGGCAGCGGCGAATCGACGGAGGGCCCCGGGGCCACGGAGCCTACCGCTGAGGAGGAGATCCCCTCCGATCGGCCGACGCTCGACGGCGCCATCGATGAGCTGAAGCGGAAGCTCGCCTCGATGACAACCGTCAACCTCGAGGCGCTCACCGAATCGGAGCAACTCGCCGAACGGCTGGCCGGACTCGAGGCCCAGCTTGCCGACGTCACCAACGCCAAGCTGGCGATCGAGCAGCTCATCGCCCGGATCGACGAAGACAGCCGCCGACTCCTCACCGAGACGATCGAGACGGTCCGCGGTCACTTCCGGACCCTCTTTGAGCGCGTCTTCGGCGGCGGACAGGCCGACATCATCCTCGAGCCCGGGGTCGATGTCCTCGAGACGTCGGTGGAGATCGTCGCCCGTCCGCCCGGCAAGGAGCCGCGGAGCATCTCCCTCCTCTCCGGCGGTGAGAAGACGATGACGTGCGTCGCCCTCCTCCTGGCCATCTTCCGTTCCCGCCCCAGCCCCTTCTGCGTCCTCGATGAGGTCGACGCCGCCCTCGACGACGCCAACGTCGAACGGTTCGTGGGGGTGCTGCGGGAGTTCAAGAACACCCAGATCATCGTCGTCACCCACCGCAAGGCGACGATGGCCGCCGCCAACACGCTGTACGGCGTCACAATGGAGGAATCGGGGGTGTCGAAGCGGGTGTCGGTGCGGTTCGAGTCGACGGCGGCGACCGCTGCGGCTCCGCTGCGGGCCGCGGCGTGACGCGGCGTGACGCGGCGTGACGCCCCTCGGGAAACAGGGGCGGCGCCCTTGTTTTTCACGCTTCTGGAGGGGGTCGTTGCAGTCGGACCACCCGTTCCCACCGCTGCCGTCGCGAAGAACGGCTCAAGTCGCACCACGTGTCCATTCGATCTTTCCTTAGGTCGGTCATACCGCGGCCGCATTACCGGTTCGTCCGGAACGCGATCCGCGGGTTTGGAGCAGGGGGGGATACCTGCGAGTCGTGGCTTCCTTGAGGAGCGCCCGTGAAGGGTGCGCCTGCGGAGGAATGCCCTCTTCCAGCCCCCCCGCGCTTCATGCCGGCCATCGTGGGGCGCGACGACGCGGTCGTTCCCACGGCGACGGTTCCGCGTCGGGGGGGCTGTGTCC
>SIAG01000156.1 GCA_009691925.1 Planctomycetaceae bacterium | reverse complement strand
AGGCCGCGGAGCGCCTTTTGAAAGGCCTCCTTGAAGGTCCGCCCGATCGCCATCGTCTCGCCGACGCTCTTCATCTGCGTCGTCAGGCGGCTGTCGGCCTCGGGGAACTTCTCGAACGCGAACCTCGGCACCTTGACGACGACATAGTCGATCGAGGGCTCGAAGCAGGCCTTCGTCCGCCGGGTGATGTCGTTAGGGAGCTCGTGGAGCCGCCAGCCGACGGCGAGTTTGGCGGCGATCTTGGCGATCGGGAAGCCGGTTGCCTTGCTCGCCAGCGCCGAGGAGCGGCTGACGCGCGGATTCATCTCAATGACGATCATCCGCCCGTTCGTCGGATGGACGGCAAACTGGATGTTCGAGCCGCCGGTGGCCACGCCGATAGCGCGGATGACGGCGAAGCTGGCGTCGCGCATCCGCTGATACTGCCGATCGGTGAGCGTCATCGCCGGGGCGACGGTGATCGAGTCGCCGGTGTGGATGCCACAGGGATCGAAGTTCTCGATCGAGCAGATGATGACGGCGTTGTCGTCGGCGTCGCGCATCACCTCCATCTCGTATTCCTTCCAGCCGAGGATCGATTCCTCGACGAGCACCTCCCCGACTGGCGACAGATCGATGCCGCGCTGCACCTTCGAGTCGAACTCGTCGCGGTTGTAGGCGATCCCGGAGCCGGAGCCGCCGAGGGTGAAGCTCGGGCGGATGACCGCCGGCAGGCCGACCTCGGCGAGCACCTCGCGGGCCTCCGCCAGCGACCGCACGATCCGGCCGCGGCAGGTCTCGAGGCTGATCTTCCGCATCGTCTCCTTGAAGATCTCCCGGTCCTCGCCCCGTTTGATAGCGTCGGCCTTGGCCCCGATCATCTCCACCCCGTGCCGGGCGAGGACGCCGTGGCGGTCAAGCTCCATGGCGAGGTTGAGCGCCGTCTGGCCGCCGAGCGTGGGAAGGATCGCGTCGGGCTTCTCGATTTCAATGACCTTCTCGAGCATCTGCCAGGTGAGCGGCTCGATGTAGGTCCGGTCGGCCGTGCCCGGATCGGTCATGATCGTGGCCGGGTTGGAATTGACGAGGACGACGCGGTAGCCATCCTCGCGCAGCGCCTTGCAGGCCTGGGTGCCGGAGTAATCGAACTCACAGGCTTGGCCGATGACGATCGGCCCGGAGCCGATGAGGAGGATCGTGTGGAGGTCGTCTCGGCGGGGCATGGAGGGATCCGGGCTCGGCGCCGGAGCAAAGGGGCGGGGGGCAACGGTTAGGGCGGGGGCAGGCTGCGGGCAAACGCGCAAACCCTACCATCCAGCCCGCCGATCTATCAACGAACGGCTACAATTCCCGGGCCCGACGCGGCTGCCGCCCTCCCTGCCCGCTCCTCCTCCGGAAGCCCCCATGTCGATCGCCACCCCCGCCCTTGACGCCCTCCGCGACACCCTCCCCGACGATCTCAAGGACATCCGCCTCAATCTCTCGAGCGTCCTCGCCGGCGAGAACCTCACCCCCGCCCAGGCGCTCGGCACGGCGCTCGCCTCCGCCCGCTTCCTCCGCTGCCGCCCGCTCGTCGAGGCAATCCAGAGCGATCTGCAGGCCGGCCTGCCCGACGCCGCCCCGGCCGTGCTCTCCGACGGCGTGGCCGCCGCGGGGCTGATGGCGATGAACACCGTCTACTACCGCTTCCGCCACATGATCCACAAGGAGAGCTACGATGCCCGTCCGCCACGGCTGCGGATGAGCCGGATGATCCAGCCGGCGACGACGAAGCTTGACTTCGAACTGATGAGCCTCGCCTGCGCAGCGCTGGCCGGCTGCGAGCTGTGCCTCCAGAACCACGAGAAGAGCCTCCTCCATGTCGGCGCCAGCGAAGATACCTGCCACGACGCGGTGCGGATCGCCGCCGTCGTCTCGGCAGTCGCCTGCGGGCTCCCGGCATGAGTGCCGCGCGGAATCCGCCGCGGCAGGTCAGAGGCCTAGCGGCGCTCGGCGTGTGGTTTGCCCTCCTTGCCCCGGTGGCGATTGGTGCCGAACCGCCCCTCACCACCGTCCGGCTCCAGGTGTTCAACCGTTCGGCCGAGCCGGCGGAGATCATCGCCCTCGATGACGTTGGCGGCCGGACCGCCGCCGGTGAAGTCCCCCCCGGTGGCAACTCGATCCTCGTCGCATCCCCTGGGCAGGGCTACAAAATAGTCGGCCGCGACTCCCGCGCCGAGGAGCGCACTGTCGCCAGCCAGCCGGTGAAGACCTTCGTGTTCCGGCCGGCCGGCGCCGGCGCCGTCGACGTCGATGCGGCTGCCGGCGTGGGGCGCGTCATACCCCCACCGGCCGCGCTCAAGGTCGATCCCTTCCATGCGAAATACACCAGTGCCCATGGCTTTCCGATCGTCGCCTCGGCGACGGTCAGCGATTTCGCCCTCCTCGAGGCGGCGTATCTCGTAAACGCGTTGCTCGCGGCCCGCCCCGATGTCCGCCAGGCGCTCATCGAGTCGGGCGCGCGGCTATGCCTTCTGGGGCACGACGAATACACCACCGATCTCCCCGAGTTCGCCTTCCTCGCCGCCGCTGCGATGGAGGGATTTCCTGGCATCTCCGGCCGCGATTTTTGGGACGCCCGGGCCCGTGGCACCGGCGGCAGCGAGACCGATCCCTACAGCTCCTGTGGGGAGGAGAATCTCCTCGCCTATGACGGCGATCCCTACGCCGCGGAGTGCATTCTGATCCACGAGTTTGCCCACGTCATCCATCTGCGCGGGATGTCGAACGTCGATCCCTCCTTCGACTCCCGGCTCCAGGCCGCCTACGACGCCGCGATGCGTGATGGCTTGTGGAAGGGGAAATACGCCGCGGTGAACCACCACGAGTATTTCGCCGAGGGGGTGCAGTGCTGGTTCGACAACAACCGCGTCAACGACCACGATCACAACCACGTCCATTTGCGCAGCGAGTTGATCGACTACGATCCTCGCCTCGCCGCCCTCTGCAAGGAAGTGTTCGGCGACACCGAGCTCCGCTACACGAAGCCGGCTACCCGTCTGACGGGCCATCTCGCCGGCTACGATCCTGCCACGGCCCCCCGCTTCCGCTGGCCCGAGCGGCTCGAGAAGGCCCACGCGGAAATCCGCCGCCAGGCTGAGGCCCGTTCCGCCCGGGCAGGCGACGCCGAGCCAACCGCCGCCCCCTTAAGTGCCCCCACCGTTTCAGAGGACCCACAATGACCGCCGATCCCGTGTCCCCGAAATCGAGCCGGGGTGTCGACGAGATTCTGGCAGCGGCGAGTGAGGAGAGCCGGGCCGCGCTCAAGGTGCTCGGCGAGCTTGTCGGTAACGAGCCCGCCTCGGTGGCCACGCCGGCGCAGTTTGCTACCTGTCACCTCGGGATCGATCCACTGGCGCTTTCGAGCACGCGGTTCACCGGCCCATCGACGTCGCTGGCGATCCTCGGCAACATGCTCCGCATCGAGATCGCCAAGCATGGTGACGCTGTCCTCATCGGCTCCCCCGGCGACGGCCTTCCCCCCACCTGGTCGCAGCTCGATCTCGGCCTCGACGAGCACGGCGCCAACACCCAGGTGACGGTGCCGGGCCGGCTCGTGGCCTTCTTTCCCGCCGGTACCGTCGCCGCGAAGGGGCTCTGCGTCCTCGTTGACGATCGCCACTGGTCGCGGGAGTTTGCCATCCTCTCCGCGAATGCCGACAAGGGAGTCGCCGAGGGGCTCCTCGCCTCGTTCCGGGAGCGGCTCAAGTCGGGCGACAATCCCCTCCGTGGCCGTGTCCTCCAGGCGAGCGTCAGCGACGGCTGCATCCGGGTCGGCGTCAGCCCGGCGATCGACAGCCAGCGCGAGGGGCTGATCCTCCCCGACGACCTGTGGCGCGAGATCGACGTCTTCCTCGCCGCCGCCACGACGCGTCGCGATCTGCTCCGTTCGCTCGGCCTGGGAACAAGCCGCGGCCTTCTGATCGCCGGGCCGCCGGGCGTCGGCAAGACGCACCTCGTCCGCGTCATCGCCTCGAGCCTCGTCGGGCAGTACACGACGATCCTTGCCGATGCCACCTCGATGCGGCATGCCCTGGGGGATCTCTATGCCGAGAGCGACACCTTTGGGCCGACGCTCATCGTCCTCGACGACATCGATCTCGTCCTCGGCCACCGTGACTCCGGCGGCGACAACACCGCGCTTGCCGACTTCCTCGCCACGCTCGACGGCGTCCGGCAGCGTGACGACGTCTTCACGATCGCCACGACGAACGACCCGAAGTCGCTCGACCCGGCGGCGCAGCGCTCGAGCCGGTTCGACATGATCGTGACGCTCCCGATGCCCGACGCCCCGTCGCGGGCCCGGATCCTCGGCCGGCATCTCGAGCCGCTCGGGCTCTCGATCGATCTCCACGCCATGGCCGAGCATCTCGAGGGGGCGACGGGGGCCGACGTCCGCGAGGTGGTGCGCCGGGCGATCCTCGAGCACGGCAGCTCGTTCACTCAAGGCCAGGTGACTGACATCGCCCTCTCCGGCCGGTGGCGGGCCACCGTCAACCGGCGGAAGTATCTGTGAGCAAGCCGGGAGACGCGGTGACGGCGGCGGCGTACATTCCGTTCTATAATCCCGGCATGTGCCCCTCCGACCCCGATACCGCCGCTGCTCCCCCCGACCTCTTCGCCGCGCGGCGAGAGCATCAACGGCGCCGCGCGATGGCACTCACGCCCGCCGAGCGGCTGGCGGTCATGGAAGACCTGATCGCCGACGCCTGGCGGCTCCTGGAACGCAACCCGACAGCCCTCCGCCACTTCGTGCAACGCAACCACCACCGCCGCCGAGCCGGCTCCGGCGGGGAGAAGACGCACGATGACACCTGACCGGTCGTTGCTGGACATGTTGCGGCGCCACGGGGTGCCCTTCGTTGTGATCGGCGGCCACGCTGTCAACTACCACGGGCACCTCCGGGCCACGGAGGACACCGACGTCGTCTGGCAGCGGTCCACCGACTCGGAACCGAGGCTCCTTGCGGCACTCGAGGAACTGTCCGCGGAGTGGATCGGCGACGAGATCGATCCGGCTACCGGCATCGAGCGGACGTGGCCCGTCACCGCGTCGTTCGTGCGCGGTCGAAGCCTGATGATGCTCTGCACGCGCGCCGGCTACCTCGATCTTTTCGATCACGTGCCCGGGATCAAGGGCGCGCGGGTCGAGGAGCTCTTCGACGACGCCGGAACGGTCGACGGCGTCCGCTACGTGTCGCTTGTTTGGCTGCGACGACTCAAAGCCGCTGCCGGCCGGCCGCGCGACCTGCTCGATCTCGAGAACCTGCCCGTCGCCGATGGCCCGCCGAGTTGATCCCCATTGCCAACCCAGGCGTGCCTTTCAGCTTCGGTAGCAGTATCTTGTTGGGGGGGCTTACCCACAGGCCTGTGAGGGGCGTCCCCCGCGAAAACGGCCCGACGTGCCACACCCTCCGCGCACGAAGGCCTCAACGCCCCGGAGGTTCGCGGCAATCCCTTCCAGTACGGTGTCCAACCAACCCAGGGCTGCATCCGATCCACACGTGGTCTTCCGAGAGGCACTCGCCCACTCCCCCGACAACGTGCCTCTCCGCCGGCTCCTTGCCGATTCACTCCTCGCCCAAGGCCTCGCCGATGAGGCCGAAGTCGAATACCGCCGCGCCCTGGTCCTGGCTCCCACTGACGCCAACCTGCAACTCGGGCTTGTCCGCGCCTTTCTTCGCCAGGAGAAATCGTCAGCGGCCCTGGCGCTGGTCGAGGCCATGGTGAAGCGGCCGGACGGACCGGACGAGGTGTTTGTGATCCACGCCCGGCTGCTGGCAGCGCGGGGGGAGATCTCCGCCGCTATCGCCCAATACCGGCTCGGCATCGAACGCGATCCCGCGGCGGCCGATGCCGACTTCGAAGCCCGGTTCGGCCTCGGCGCCCATGATGACGGGGGCGAGGTCTCGGGACGGGCGCGTCCACGAACGCGGAGAGGAGGAACGGTTTGGGATCGAGGTCGAGCGGCCGCGGATCCGGTTCGCCGAAGGGCCCTGCTCCAACTCGGTGATCGCGACGCGGCCGCCGCGACGATCGAGGGGGCGCTGCGTCGCAATCCTGACGACGCGGCCACCCACACCACGCAGGGATGGGCGATGCTCCATGGAGGCGATCCGACGCGGGCGGCCGGACATTTCCGCGAGGCGCTTCGCCTCGACCCGACAAGCGGGTACGCCCGCAGCGGCATCGTCGAGGCGCTCAAGGCGCGAAATCCGATCTACCGCCAACTCCTCAGTTATTTCCTCTGAATGGAAAAGCTCCCGCCGCGGATGCGCTGGGGGATCGTGGTGGGCGGCTTCATCGTGGCGCGGACCCTCGCCCGTCGGCAGCCAGCGAGCGACGCCGAGGGCTGGATGATTGGCATCTTCCTCGCGGCCTACGGTGCCTTCGTCCTCCTTACCTGGGTCGGCGACTCCGTCTTCAACCTCCTGTTGTTCCTCGATCCACTCGGCCGACACGCCCTCGACACCGATCAGCGACGCGGCGCGATCCTGTTCGGGATCCTCCTCCTCATCGCTCTTTCACTGGCGATCGCCGGCCTCGCCGGAGGCATGGCCACGCTCGTTTTAGCGGCGGTGGCCTGGGGGCTGACAGCGATGGTGGCGACGACGATTTATGCCTGCCAGCGGGGCTGGCCGCGGTGGGTCACGGTCGCTGCCGTGTCGGTCGTCGCGGGGCTAGCGACAGCGATGACAGCCGCCGCCGTCGCCGGGGCGCGGAACGTGTCAATGACTTTGAGACACCTGCGTGACGAAATTAGTGTCGCTTGGTAGCTGAATCGCGCGTGGGATCGCCACGTTTTCCGGGGGGTTGATCCAGACTTCGGCCGCCGGGCTTGAGGGCTTCGGGATGCCGCGGACGAATCGTTCCGGATGCAGGGCGTAGGCCTCTTCGAGGACCACTCGTCGCTGATCGAGGATCCTTCCTGCCGCCCCGGTGTGGACGGCCGCGGGCGTGAGCAGCCCCAGGTTTATGTGCCTGTGGTGGTTGTTGTACCAATCGATGAGCCGGCGGCTGCAGTCGAGGGCTTGGTCGAAGCTTTCAAAGCGATCTGGGAAGTCGGGATGGTTCTTGAGCGTCTTGAACTGGCTCTCGGAGTAGGGGTTGTCGTTGCTCGTATGCGGCCGGCTGTGGGACCGGGAGACCCCGAGGGATGCCATGAGTTGGCTGACAGGGCGGCTCGTCATCGCCGCACCGCGGTCGGCATGAATCGTGAGCTGGTCGGGGCGGATCTGCTCCTTGATCGCGGTCTCGCGAAGGAGCCGCTCGGCAAGGTACTGGCATTCACGATGGGCGAGCATCCAGCCGACGACATATCGGCTGTAGATATCGATGACGACGTAGAGGTGGAAATAGGTCCATTTCTTGGGCCCGAGGAGCTTCGTGATGTCCCACGACCAGACCTGATTCGGGGTCGTGGCCTTGAGTTGCGGCTTGACGTGTGTCGGATGTCGGAGCTGGTCGCGACGCTCCCGCACCTCCTTGTTGGCGTTGAGGATCCGGTACATCGTGCTGATCGAGCAGTGGTATTTTCCCTCGTCCAGAAGCGTGGCGTAGACCTCCGCCGGGGCTTTATCCGCAAGTGGCGTGCTGTGCAGCGCATCAAGGACCGCTTGCCGCTCCTCGGCATTGAGGGCCCTCGGGCTGGCGGCACGCGGCTGAGGTTTCGGCTTCACCGGCGAGCGCTTTCGGTAGACCGCCGCCCTCGACACGCCGAGGGCGGCACAAGCTGCCACGGTGCCGACGGAGTCGGCCAAGTCCGCGACCGCGGTCATGGCTCGCTCTCGTAATCGTTTGGCGGTAGTTCGATCCCCAGGATCTCGGAGAGTTTTTTTTGGACGTCGAGAATTGCCTCCGTCCGCCGGAGCTTGCGATGAAGATGTGCGACTTCGCGTGTCAGCCGCTTGTTCTCCTCGACCAGCGGCGAGTGCGGGGCGGCCTTGCGGCCACGACGCTTCGGCGCCAGGGCCTCGAGCGAAGCCGCATCGCGTTGCTTCCGCCATGCTGCCAGATGCGACGAATAGAGCCCTTCGCGCCGGAGCAGGGCGCCGAGTTGCCCCGACGCCGTCGCCTGATCAGCCTCGCGGAGGATCCGGGCCTTGTACTCGGCCCCGAATCGACGCCGGAGCGCCTTCTCCAGTACGGCCGGATCAGGCCGACTTGGGGCTCTTGCCCCCGCCAGTTCGGCGGCCGCGGTGGTGGGCGGAACTCCAGTCGGGCCAGGCCCTCCTTCCGTTCCGCCCACCACCGCTTCTTGTAGTCCAATCATCTTCTCGGTCTCCATCTGCCTGCCTCCTGGCCCACTACTCTAATTGGGACAAGGCAGGTGTCTCACCCATCATTGGCACAGAGGGCCGCTCGGGTCGATCTCGGGGACGCCGGAGGGGCCGCTGACCGGACTTGCGAGCCGAAAACCGATGCTGCCGTCCTCGATCGACGGGTCGTCCGAGTAGCTGCTGGAGGACGACACACTGAACGCATCGTTGCCCCAACCGCCCCGCAGCCCACGAGACGAGCCGGCAGCACCATCCAGATCGTTCCACTGAAACACGTTCCCGCTCTGGTCAAACGTGCCGTAGAAGCTCCCGCTGCCAGAAAATGCACCCACGTCCGTAAGGTAGTTTTGGCTGCTGCTGTAGGAACTACTCTGCGTCACCGAATAAACACCGTTGTTGTAGTTCGCCTGATTCGCCAAAATCCCAACGACGTTGCCTGGGGGCGTGTCGCTCTGCGTGGCGTAGGCGTAGTAGCCGCCAGAGCCGCTATTAAGCGAAGGCGAGTAATACGCTGCCTTGTACCACTCGTTCTCGGTTGGGACGTAGAACGTCGGAGCAGCACTCGTATTCGGGTTCGTTGCGTTCTTGGCCACCACGTTGCCGCTGGTCGCCCCATTCACGTTGTAGGCCCCGTTCTCCGTCGTCGCGCTCGTCTGGGCTCCCGAAGGCTGGCCGTTGGCCATCCAGTTGGAAAAGCGTGCCGAATCCCACCAGCTCACGTACGTGATCGGGCGGTTGGCACTCCCGAGCACGCTGTAGGTGTAGCTGCCAGATCCACCGGTTTGCGAAATGCCCGCGATGTT